>JAEZBO010000087.1 GCA_023427085.1 Pseudomonadota bacterium | reverse complement strand
CACCGGCACTGACCGGCACGACCGGCGCCGCGCCCGCGCCGGCGGCGGCGGCGGCCGCCAAGCACTATGCGCCGTCGATCGACGACGACCGCGGCCAGCGCCGCCACGAGCGCCTGATCCTGGTGGTCGAGGACGACGAACATTTTGCGTCGGTGCTGTACGACCTGGCGCACGAACTGGGCTTCGACTGCATCCATGCCAGCAATGGCGAGGAGGCGATCCGGCTGGCGCGCGAGAACGAACCGCACGGCATCCTGCTGGACGTCGGCCTGCCCGACCAGTCGGGCCTGAGCATCCTCGAGCAATTCAAGCGCGATCCGGCCACCCGCCACGTGCCGATCCATGTGCTGTCGGTCAGTGACCACACCCAGACCGCGCTCGAACTGGGCGCGGTCGGTTATGCGCTCAAGCCGGTCGCGCGCGAGGAACTGGTCAGCGCCTTCCGCAAGGTCGAGGAAAAGCTGCAGGCACGTGCGCGCCGCGTGCTGGTGGTCGAGGACGATGCGGCGCTGCGCGAGAACATCGGCCTGCTGCTGCAGGCCGACGACATCGAGATCACCACCGCCGGCACCGTCGCCGAAGCCTTGCAGCACGTGGCCGAGAACACCTTCGACTGCATGGTGATGGACCTGATGCTGCCGGACGCGTCGGGCTACGAACTGCTCGAGCAGATGGCCGCCGGCGAGAAGTATTCCTTCCCGCCGGTGATCGTCTATACCGGCCGCCACCTGACGCGCGCCGAGGAACAGAAGCTGCGGCGTTATTCGAAGTCCATCATCATCAAGGGCGCCAAGTCGCCCGAACGGCTGCTGGACGAGGTCACGCTGTTCCTGCACCGCGTCGAATCCTCGCTGCCGGCCGACCAGCGCCAGCTGCTGCAGCAGGCACGCCAGCGCGACACGGTGTTCGAGAACCGCCGCATCCTGCTGGTCGAGGACGACGTGCGCAACATCTTCGCGCTGTCGAGCATCCTCGAGCCGCTGGGCGCCAAGCTGGTGATCGCGCGCAACGGCCGCGAGGCGCTCGAGCTGGTGCAGCAGGACGCCGAGCTGGACCTGGTGCTGATGGACCTGATGATGCCCGAGATGGACGGCCTGACCGCCACCCGCGCGATCCGCCGCCGCCCCGAACTGTCGAAGCTGCCGATCATCGCGCTGACCGCCAAGGCCATGCCCGACGATCGCCGCAGCTGCCTGGAAGCGGGCGCCAACGACTACATCGCCAAACCCATCGACGTGGACAAGCTGGTATCGCTGTGCCGCGTCTGGATGCCCAAGTAGCAAGCCACGCGCATGAATCCGGTTTTCGACATCGAACTGAAGCTGCTGCTGGAGGGCGTGTACCTGCGCTACCAGCACGACTTTCGCAACTACTCGGTGGCCTCGATGCGACGCCGCATCCAGCAGGCCATGGAGCGTTTCGAGTGCGAATCGGTGTCGCACCTGCAGTACAAGGTGCTGCACCAGCCGGCGGTGTTCGCGCAGATGCTGCAGTACTTCACCGTGCAGGTCAGCGAGATGTTCCGCGACCCGGCGTACTTCCTGGCGCTGCGCGAGGAAGTGATCCCGGTGCTGCGCACCTATCCGTCGATCAAGATCTGGGTGGCCGGCTGCAGCAGCGGCGAGGAAGTCTGGTCGCTGGCGATCCTGCTGCGCGAGGAAGGACTGCTCGACCGCACGCTGATCTACGCCACCGACATCAACCCGGAAGCGCTGCGCATCGCCGAGGCTGGCATCTATCCGATCGACCGCATGGCGCAGTTCGGCACCAACTACCGGCAGGCCGGCGGCACCGCCTCGCTGTCGGAGTACTACACCGCCAACGCCGACGACGCGCTGTTCACGCGGTCGCTGCGCAAGAACATCGTGTTCGCCGACCACAGCCTGGCGACCGACAGCGTGTTCTCGGAAGTGCACCTGGTGTCGTGCCGCAACGTGCTGATCTATTTCAACCGCGAGCTGCAGGACCGCGCCGTCAATCTGTTCCATGACGCGCTGGTGCATCGCGGCTTCCTGGGCCTGGGCAGCAAGGAGAGCCTGCGCTTCACCGCCCAGGCCGACAACTTCGCCGAATTGCGGCCCGGCCAGAAGGTCTACCAACGGCTATGACGAGCCCTGCGCACTCCCCGCATCTGCCGCGCGGCATCGCGCTGGTCGCCATCGGCGCCTCGGCTGGCGGCGTCGAGGCGCTGGGCACGCTGCTGGCGGCGCTGCCGCAGCAATTCCCGGCCGCGGTCGCGATCGTGCTGCACATCCCGCCCGACCGCGCCAGCCTGCTGCCGCAGCTGTACGAGACACGCTGCGCGCTACCGATCAAGGAAGTCGATGACAAGGAGCGCATCGAGCCGGGCCGCGTCTATTTCGCGGCGCCCAACTATCACATGCTGATCGAGCCCGATCGCAGCTTCTCGCTGTCGTGCGACCAGGCGGTCAACCACTCGCGGCCCAGCATCGACCTGATGATGGAGTCGGCCGCCTGTGCCTACGGCGAACACGTGCTGGGCATCGTGCTGACCGGCGCCAGCGCCGACGGCGCGCAGGGGCTGGCCACGATCCGCGCCCAGGGCGGCAGCGCCTGGGTGCAGGACCCGGCCGAGGCGCGCGCCGCGACCATGCCGCGCGCGGCCATCGAGCTGGCGGGCGCCGACCGCGTGCTCGGCCTGCGCGAGATGAGCGCCAGCCTGGCGCGGCTGCCCGGCCCGCCCGCACCCGTATTGCATCAATAGCCTGGATCCAAGAGAACGATGAATATCAACGTAATGGTCGTGGACGACGTGGCGCAGAACCTGACCGCCATCGAAGCGCTGCTGGCGCGTCCGGGCATCACGGTCCTCAAGGCAAGCTCCGGCACGCAGGCGCTCGAACTGCTGCTCACGCACGAAGTGGCGCTGGCGCTGGTCGACGTGCAGATGCCGGGCATGGATGGTTTCGAACTGGCCAGCCTGATCCGCGGCAGCGACCGCACGCGCAGCGTGCCGCTGATCTTCCTGACCGCGGCGTCGCGCGAGCAGGAGACCAGCTTTCGCGGCTACGAGGCCGGCGCGGTCGATTTCCTGTACAAGCCGATCGACCGCAAGGTGCTGCTGTCCAAGGTCAACGTGTTCGTCGAGCTGTACACGCAGCGCAAGCAGATGGCCTCGCAGCTCGAGGCGCTGCAGCAATCGCTGCACATCAACGAGATGTTCGCCGCGGTGCTGGGCCATGACCTGCGCAATCCGCTGTCGGCCATCACCAGCGGCTCGGGCCTGCTGCGGCGGCTGTCGGACGATGCCAAGATTCAGTCGGTGGCGTTGCGCATGGAGGCCAGCGCGCAGCGCATGGCGCGCATGGTCGACCAATTGCTGGACGTGGCGCGCATCCGCTCGGACGGCCTGGTGCTGCAACTGCAGCAGACCGACTACGCCGAACTGTGCCAGGGCATCGTCGACGAACTGGTCAGCGCCGCGCCCGAACGCCAGGTGCAGCTCGAGGTGCGCGAGGACGTGCGCGGCCGCGCCGACGTCGACCGGCTGTCGCAGGTGATCTCCAACCTGGTCGCCAACGCGCTGCAGCACGGCGAGCCCGGCGAGCCGGTGCGCCTGTCGCTGGACGGCGCGCGCGCCGACCAGATCACCATCCGCGTGCAGAACCGCGGCGTGATCCCGGCCGCGCACATGCCGCATCTGTTCGAACCCTTCAAGGCCGGCATCGACGGCCTGTCGCGCGACGGGCTGGGACTGGGCCTGTACATCGTCAAACATTTCGTCGACGCCCACGGCGGCGAGGTGCGGGCGCATTCGGACGCACAGGCCGGCACGGTCTTCGAGCTTGCCCTGCCCCGCTGATCCCGCCGGGCCGGCGGCCGGCGATCCGGCGG
>JAEZBO010000239.1 GCA_023427085.1 Pseudomonadota bacterium | reverse complement strand
GGTGGGTTGTTAAGTTGGCCGGGGGGGGCCCCCCCCGCGGCGCGCCCCGCTCGTTTTTGCGCCGCGCGCCCAGACGCGTCAAACGCATGCTTCGGCCGGAGCATGGCACCCGCTAGGATGCCGCGGCGGCGGTCCCGCTACTCGTAGGAGCGCGCGTCCTCGATGACCTTGCCGTCGTTGGGCAGCGAGCCCGGCGCGGCCAGTTCGATCTCGGCGCGCAGCTTGGTGACGTCGCGCACCGACGCACCGACGCGTTCGGCCAGGCCGTCGGGCCGTTGCGCCGCCTCGACGCGCAATAGCATGCGGTCGCTGCCGACCGTGCCGCTGATCACCAGCCGCGCGCGGCCGAGTTCGGGATGGCGCGCCAGCACCTCGGCGACCTGGGTCGGATGCACGAACAGGCCGCGCACCTTGGTGGTCTGGTCGGCACGGCCCATCCAGCCCTTGATGCGGGTATTGCTGCGCCCGCAAGGCGAGCGGCCCGCCATCACCGCCGACAGGTCGCCGGTACCGAAGCGCACCAGCGGATAGTCGGGATTGAGCGTGGTGACGACCACCTCGCCGACCTCGCCGTCGGGCACCGGCGTGCCGGGGCCGGGCCGCACGATCTCGACCAGGATGTCCTCGCCCAGCACCAGGCCTTCGCGCGCGGGCGTCTCGAACGCGATCATGCCCAGGTCGGCGCTGCCGTAGGCCTGGTAGCCCTGCACGCCGCGCTCGGCCAGCCAGTCGCGCAGCGACGGCGGAAAGGCCTCGCCCGATACCAGCGCGCGCTTGAGCGAGACCAGCGGCAGGCCGAGTTCGTCGGCCTTCTCGAGGATGATCTTGAGGAAGCTCGGCGTGCCGGTGTAGCCGCTGGGCGCCAGGTCGAGGATCGCCCGCACCTGCTGCTCGGTCTGGCCGGTGCCGCCCGGGAACACCGTGCAGCCGACTGCATGCGCGGCGGTCTCCATCATCGAGCCGGCCGGCGTGAAGTGGTACGAAAAGCAGTTGTAGGCCAGCTCGCCGGCGCGAAAGCCGGCCGCGTACATGGCCCGCGCGAAACGCCAGTAGTCGGGCCGCGCGCTTTCGGGTTCGTACATCGGCCCGGGTGACGCGAACACCCGCAGCGACTGGCCCCAGCCGATCGCCGAATAGCCGCCGAAGACACGCTCGATGGTGCCGGCCGCGCCCGACCCCGCCGCGCGCGCCGCCTGCTGGGCCTCCAGCAGCTGGCTCTTGCGCAGCACCGGCAGGCGCGCCAGCGCCGCGCGGCTGTCCACGCTCCAGGGGTCGACGCCGTGCAGCTGCCTGGCGATGGCCGGCGCCGTCGCCACCGCGCGGGCTATCGCGCCGGGCAGCGCCGCCAGCAGGTCGCGCTCGCGCCGCTCCGGATCGCGGATTTCCAATGCATCGAAAAACTCGCCCATGCTCGTTCCTGCTGTGTCTGCGGCCGGTGGCCGCGGGTGCCCGTGGCGCGGCCGTCAGGCCAGCCAGCGCTTGCGGCGCCGATAAAACTTGGTGTCTCGAAAGCTTTTGCGCTCGCCGCTGGAGATGCCCAGGTAGAACTCCTTGACGTCCTCGTTGCGCGACAGGTCGTCGGCGCGGCCGTCCATCATCACGCGGCCGTTCTCGAGGATGTAGCCGTAGTCGGCATAGCGCAGCGCGATGTTGGTGTTCTGTTCGGCCAGCAGGAAGCTGACGCCCTCGCGCGAGTTCAGGTCGCGCACGATGCCGAAGATCTCCTCGACGATCTGCGGCGCCAGCCCCATCGACGGTTCGTCCAGCAGGATCATGCGCGGGTCGGCCATCAGCGCGCGGCCGATCGCGCACATCTGCTGCTCGCCGCCCGAGGTGTAGCCGGCCTGGCTGCCGCGGCGCTGCTTGAGCCGCGGGAAATATTGGTAGACCTTCTCGAGCGCGTCCTGCTGGCCCGCGCGGTTCAGGTTGCGGGTGTAGGTGCCGGTCAGCAGGTTCTCTTCGATGGTCAGGTGCGCAAAACAATGCCGCCCTTCCATGACCTGCACCACGCCGCGCTTGACCAGGTCGGCCGGCGACAGCCGCTCGATGCGTTCGCCGCGGTACTGGATCTGTCCCTTGGTGACGTCGCCGCGCTCGCCGCGCAGCAGGTTCGAGACCGCGCGCAGCGTGGTGGTCTTGCCGGCGCCGTTGGCGCCCAGCAGGGCCACGATCTTGCCCTCGGGCACCTGCAGCGAGACGCCCTTGAGCACCAGGATGACGTGGTTGTAGATGACTTCGATGCCGTTCACGTCCAACAGCACGTTGGCGGGAGGACTGGCGCTGGCGGTCTGGTTCATGATGACGATGTCCGTAAAGCCTGGTGGCCTGCCGACCCGGGCGCGGCGCGGCGGCCGCGCCCGGATGCCGATGGCGGCGGCGATCAGCCCGCCGCGCAGTTACGCGGCGTGGTGCCCTTCTCTTTTGCGTAGCGGGCCGCCAGCTCCTTGACCATCGGATCGATGATCGACTTGTCGGCCTGGTACCAGTCGGACGCGATCTCGAACTTGCCGCCATCCCACTGCACGATGCGGGCCCAGTCGCCACCGGTGTGGTCGGCGCACGAGGTCTTGATCGGCCGCATGATGTCGCCGAAGCCCAGCTCGTTCAGGCGCTCCTGCGTCAGGTTCAGGTTCTCCAGGCCCCAGCGCACCTGCTCGGGCGTCATGTGCTTGCCCTTGCCGAACTTCTCCTGCGCGGTGCGGATGCCCTCGACCTGCAGCATCGAGATGATCATGCCGCGGGTGTGCGCGATGGTGCCGACCGAGCTGGGACCGGTGCCCTGGCCCTTGTCGTAGACGTTGGCCTTGAGGTCCTCGTGGACCTTGCCGCGCGCGGCGCTGTTGTGGATGGTGATGGCGTTGTAGCCCTTGGCCACCGCGCCCAGGTCGCGCACGTCGCCTTCCGAGCCGGCCCACCAGATTGCGTACATCTTGTCGCGCGGGTAGCCGCTAGCCTGCGCCTCGCGGATCGCGGTCGGCGTCATGATGCCGGCGCTCCACAGCAGCACGTAGGCGGGGCGCGACTGGCGGATCTGCAGCCAGGTCGATTTCTGCTCGACGCCCGGCGCGGTGACCGGATACATCAGCAGTTCGAAGCCGTGCATCTTGGCGCGGTTCTGCAGCAGCGGGATCGGCTCCTTGCCATACGGCGAGTCGTGGTAGACCAGCGCGATCTTCTTGCCCTTGAGCTTGTCGACGCCGCCTTCCTTCTTGGCGATGTCCTGGATCATCACGTCGGCGGCGGTCCAGTAGGTGCCGGCCAGCGGGAAGTTCCATTCGAACACGCTGCCGTCGGCCGACTGCGACAGGCCATAACCCGGCGTGACCACCGGCACCTTGTCCAGCGGCGCCTTGTCGGTCACCGCGAAGGTGATGCCGGTCGACTGGGTGTCGAAGCCCGAGGCGCCGCCGCCACGCGTCTTCAGGCGCTCGTAGCACTCGACGCCGCGGTCGGTGGCGTAGGCGGTCTCGCACTCTTCATAGGTGATCTTGACGCCGTTGATGCCGCCATCGCGCGCATTGACCAGCTTCAGATAGTCCATCTTGCCATCGGCCCACGGTATGCCCAGGGGCGCGAACGACCCCGTGCGGTAGGCCAGCAGCGGCACGAACTGCTCGGCGGCGAACGCCGGCAGCGCGGCGGCGCCCAGGGCGCCGGTGGCGGCCAGGGCGGCCGCCGTACGGATCAGTTTCTGCTTCATCTCCATTACCTCCAGGGGTGGTGCACGCACCGTTTGTTGTTGTTCAGGCCCGGTCTATCAGCCGGGTTTCAAAAAACATCAGTGAGGGAAAGGCCAGATGCGCAGCTTTTCCTTGCCGATGCTCCACAGCCGCGCCAGCCCGTGCGGCTCGGCGATCAGGAAGAACACGATCAGCGCGCCGAAGATCATGTGTTCGATGTGCACCGCGGTGTCGACCGACAGCGGCACGCCGAACCAGTGCGGCACGTTGGCCAGGAAGATCGGCACCAGCACGATGAAGGCGGCGCCGAAGAAGCTGCCCAGCAGCGAACCGAGACCGCCGATGATGACCATGAACAGCAGCTGGAACGACCGGTTCAGGTCGAAGGCCAGCGGCTCCCACGAGCCCAGGTGCAGGAAGCCCCACATCGCGCCGGCCACGCCGACGATGAACGAGCTGACCGCGAAGGCCGACAGCTTGGCGTAGACCGGCCGGATGCCGATCACCGCGGCGGCCACGTCCATGTCGCGGATCGCCATCCACTCGCGGCCGATCGCGCCGCGCACCAGGTTCTTGGCCAGCACCGTGAACACCACCACCACGCACAGCACCAGCAGATACTTGTCGAGCGCGCTCTGGATCGGGATGCCGAACACGTCCAGCCGCGGCACCGAGACGTTGCCCGACGGCGAATAGTTGGTGAAGTACGGGATGCGCAGGAAGGCCCAGTCGACGAAGAACTGCGCGGCCAAGGTCGCGACCGCCAGGTAGAGCCCGCGGATGCGCAGGCTGGGAATGCCGAACACCACGCCGACCACGGTGGCGCACAGGCCGCCCAGCAGGAACTGCACCAGCAGCGGGATCTCCGGCACGCGCACGCCGAAGTTCCAGGCCGCGTAGGCGCCCACCGCCATGAAGGCGCCGGTGCCCAGCGAGATCTGGCCGCAATAGCCGACCAGGATGTTCAGGCCGACCGCCGCCAGCGCCAGGATCAGGAAGGGGATCAGCACCGCGCGCAGCAGGTAGTCCGACGCCAGCATCGGCACCGCCACGAAGCACACCAGCAGCAGCAGGGCCATGAAGATGCGGTCCTGCCGGATCGGCAGCATCTGCTGATCGGCGCGGTAGCTGGTCTTGAACTGTCCGTTTTCGCGATAGAACATGGGTGTCTATTCCTTGTGGCCGCGCGCTAGACGCGATCGATGATCTTTTCGCCGAACAATCCCTGCGGCCGGAACAGCAGGAAGACCAGCGCCAGCACGTAGGCGAACCAGATCTCGATGCCGCCGCCCACCATCGGGCCCAGGTAGACCTCGGACAGCTTCTCGCCCACGCCGATGATCAGGCCGCCGATGATGGCGCCGGGCACCGAGGTCAGGCCGCCCAGGATCACCACCGGCAGCGCGCGCAGCGCCGCGGTCGCCAGCGTGAACTGCACGCCGAACTTCGAGCCCCAGATCACGCCAGCCACCAGCGCGCAGATGCCCGCCACCAGCCAGACGATGACCCAGATGCGGTTCAGCGCGATGCCGACCGACTGCGCCGCCTGGTGGTCATCGGCCACCGCGCGCAAGGCCCGGCCGGTCGAGGTGTACTGGAAGAACACCGCCAGCAGCGCCACCAGCGTGGCCGCCACCGCGGCCGCGGTGAGGTCCTCGAGGCTGATCAGCACGCCGCCCTCGAACACCGACTCGAACAGGAACAGCGGGTCCTTGGGCATGCCGACGTCGATGCTGTAGACCGAGCTGCCGAACGAGAGCTGGCCGAAGCCGTCGAGGAAGTAGCTGATGCCCAGCGTGGCCATCAGCAGCGTGGTGGCCTCCTGGTTGACCAGGTGGCGCAGCACGAATCGTTCGACCGCCCACGCGAACACGAACATCAGGAAGGCGCTGACGCCGAAGGCCAGCACGTTGGCCAGCAGCTTGTTCTCGAAGCCCAGCCACTGCGGGATCCAGACCGAGAAGCGCGCCATCGCCAGCGCCGCGAACAGCACCATCGCGCCCTGGGCGAAATTGAACACGCCCGAGGCCTTGAAGATCAGCACGAAGCCCAGGCCGATCAGCGCGTACAGCATGCCGCTCATCAGGCCGCCGAACAGGGTTTCCAGGAAAAATCCCATGACCGCTCCTAGGCTTGAAACGCGGCCGGCGCCGCGCTGGTGTCGACGCCGAGGTAGGCGCGGATGACGTCCTGGTTGCCGCGCACCTCGTCGGGCGTGCCGTCGCCGATCTTGCGGCCGTAGTCGAGCACCACGACACGGTCGGAAATGTCCATGACCACGCCCATGTCGTGCTCGATCAGCACGATGGTGGTGCCGAACTCGTCGTTCACGTCGAGGATGAAGCGGCTCATGTCCTGCTTTTCCTCCACGTTCATGCCGGCCATGGGCTCGTCCAGGAGCAGCACCTTGGGCTCGGCGGCGAGCGCGCGCCCCAGGTCCACGCGCTTCAGCAGCCCGTAGGGCAGGCGGCCGACCGGCGTCTTCCTCACGTGCTGGATCTCGTGGAAGTCGATGATCTCCTGGACGCGCTTGCGGTGCTCGAGCTCCTCGCGCAGCGCCGGCCCCACGCGCAGCGCCTGCAGGAAGATGTTGGTCTTCATCATCAGGTTGCGCCCGGCGAGGATGTTCTCCAGCACGCTCATGCCCTTGAAGAGCGCGAGGCTCTGGAAGGTGCGCGCGATGCCCCGGCGCGCCGCATCGTGAGGATGCATCGCCGCGTGGGTCTGCCCGAGGTAGGTGACGCGTCCCTGCTGCGGGCGATAGACGCCGTTGATCACGTTCAGCATCGAGCTCTTGCCCGCGCCGTTCGGGCC
>JAEZBO010000128.1 GCA_023427085.1 Pseudomonadota bacterium | reverse complement strand
GGTGCCGGCGGCGCGCGCAACCGCGCCGGCGGACGCAGCGGGTGCGTCGAACGCCGGGCAATCGCAGACGATGAGCGGCAGCGGCAACTAACTACACGGGCAATAGAGCATGGCCACTCCCAGCAAGACCAAGCGGATCGTCCTCGTCTCGACGGATATGACCTTCGTGCAGGACAGCAGGGCGGCGTTCGCGTCCTCCGACCTGATCCAGCTCACCACCGTCGAGAAGAGCGTCGTCGAGCTACGCGGCGAAATCCAGGAGTCCGGCTGCGACGCCGTCATCATAGACATGGATGCGGCGAAGCTGGAGGAGGTCGAGGCGCTGCAGCGCATCACGCGCCGCCTGGAGGGGAGGTCGCCGATCCTGGTGGTGACGCAGGAGTTCAACGCGGCGGCCGTGCGCATCCTGGTGCAGCTGCAGGTCGCCGACTTCCTGGTGAAGCCGCTGACGACCGCCGACCTCGTGCGCTCCTGCATCCGCGTGCTGCAGGGACCGGGGCGCGAGGAAAACACGGAATCGCAGATCTACACCTTCATGCCCGCGGCCGGCGGTGTCGGAACGACCACGCTGACCCTCCAGACCGCCTTCCAGCTTCACCATTCGGTCACCCGCGGCGCCTCGACCTGCGTCGTCGACCTCAACTTCCAGCAGGGCGACTGCGCCATCGGCAGGTACCAGTTGCGCCAGATCTGCGTCTGATACTGGCCGGTGGCCTCGCCCTTGGTGCGCTCGCCGCCGCTGGCGCGCAGGATCGCATCGAACAGCTGGCCGGCCACCTCGTCCATGCCGGCACCGTGCAGCACCGTGCCGGCGTTGAAGTCCATGTCCGAGGCCAGCAGCGAGAAGCGCTCCTGGGTCGTGACGATCTTGATGGTCGGCACGAACGGGAAGTTCGTGATCGAGCCGTTGCCGGTGGTGAACAGGATCAGGTTGGCGCCCGCGGCGACCTGGCCGGCGATGGCCTCCAGGTCGTTGCCAGGGCTGTCCATGAAGTAATAGCCCGGCTCGAGCATCGGCTCGCCGTAGTCGATGACGCGGTCGACAAACGTGGCCGGGTCCTTCTTGCGGGCCGCGCCCAGCGACTTGAGCGTGATGTTGTAGAGGCCGCGATACAGATTGCCGCCCGACACGTTGCCCTCGGCGGTGTTGCCGTGCGCCTGGGCGTAGTCCTTGAAGCGCTGCTGCACCGACAGGAAGGCGTCGTAGGTGGCGGCGTCGGCGGTGCGCTGCAACACGTGCTGCTCGGCGCCGATCAGCTCGTCGGTCTCGGCCAGGTTGGCGGTGCCGCCGCGGCGGATCAGCTGATGCACGGCCTTGCCCAGCACCTGGTTGGCGGTCACGCCCGAGAACGCATCCGACCCGCCGCACTGCAGGCCCAGCCGGATGCCCGACAGCGGCGCGAACTCGCGGCGCTGCGCCGCCAGTGCCGGCATCAGCGCATCGCCCAGCGCGACCAGCTGGTCGACGTCGTCTTCGGGACGCGCGCCGTCGGCGTCGTGGAGCCGCACCTGGTACTGCGTGGCCGGAATCGGCCAGCCATCCAGCGCCTGGCGCAGCATCGCGCTGGAGACCGGCGAGCCGGCCTCGTTGACCAGGATCGCCGCGCCGGCGTTGGGGTTGAGCGCGAAGCCGGCCAGCGTGCGGACCAGCAGTTCGAGATTGTTGGGCCGCCCGGCGCCGCCGCCTTCGGTATGCACCACCGGCACCACGCCGTCGAAGCCGCCCTGCGCCGGATGGCGCGACTGCAGCGCTTCGGCGGCCTTGAGCACCAGGCTGCGTGCGCGCGAGGTCACGCCGATCAGCACCAGGTAGTTGCGGGTGCCCCAGCCGCGCTCGGCGCCACGGAAAAAGCCCTCGAAGCCCAGGCCGTCGTCCAGGTCGGCGACGTTGCGGCCGTACTCGGGCGCGGCCGGCAGGATGCGTTCGGCAACGGTGTCGCGGTCCTCGAAGTTGGCGACCAGGCTGTCGTCGTAGTCGTCCGGATTGCGCTGGCGCAGCACGTCTCGCGCCTTGGCGTTGCAGATGTAGTCGCCCGGCGCGATGTCGTGCAGCGCGGTACCGAACGGCAGGCCCCACGACAGCAGGGCTTCGCCGCGGCGGATCGGCTTGATGCAGAGCCGGTGGCCCGGCAGCACCACCTGGCTGGCGGGCACGCTGACACCGTCGATCTCGATCGGCTCGGCGGCCTCGACGCGGCGCGTCACGATGGCGACGTTGTCCTGATCGGTGGGAAGCAGGTATTTGGGTGACATGAAGCCTCCTGGATTCAAGCCGGCTGCGGCCGCGCGGTCTCGGGCGGCTCGGCCGTGCCGTTCAGTTCGGGGTCCTCGTACTCTTGCATCGGATCGATGCCGCGGCGCATCTGCCAGCGGTAGACCAGCACCGTGGCGATCGGCGTGAGGATGGCGGTCGTCACCACGGCTGCCGCGATCTGGGCGGTCGCGGCATTGGCGATCGCCGCGTAGGCCGGGTCGGCGGCGGCCACCACGGCGGGCGTGGCGACGGCGTTGCCCGCCGTCGAGGACTCGGCCACCGCCGAGATCAGGTTGCGCCGATGCGGCGGCCGGCGTCGCGCCACCTGCACCAGCCACAGCACCAGCATCGCCAGGCCGCCGGAAATCAGCACCGTCAGCACGCCCAGCAGCACACCGGACATGCCCGCATCGAACAGCGTGGTCAGGCTGATGCCGGTGCCGAGCGGAAACGCAAAGAACGGGATCAGCAGTTTTTCGCCCTTGGACAGGAACTCGCGGATCTCCTCATCCAGGTTGCCCAGCACAAAACCGATCAGGATCGGCACGATGACGGCGATCACCGCCTCGAGCGGAATCTGCGCCAGGCCGGCGGCGCCCAGTGTGATCAGCGTCAGGAACGGCCCGTCGTTGAACGCGATGACCGCGATCGAACTGCGGTCGGTCTTGTTGCCGAACTCGGACGTCAGCGCCAGGAACAGTCCACCGTTGGAGTTGGTCATGGCCGCGATGATCGCCAGCGGCGCCAGGCCCCACAACATGCCGTCGGGCATCATCAGGCCCACCGCCAGGCCGACGCCCGCGCCGGCCACGTATTTGCCGATCAGAATCGCCAGGCCTTTTTCGGCGACCGGGCCGGTCGCCTTGATGGGCAGCTGCGCGCCCATGCAGACCAGGAACATGCCGATCACCGCCATCGCGCCGTCCTTGAACAGCGCCTGCGTGAAGCCGCCGATCTCCAGCGCCTGTGGCGCGAAGGTATTGACCAGCGCGCCCAACATCAGCGGCACGATCATCAAGCCGCCGGGTATCCGTTCTATCGTTGCCAAAATCCGCATCGTCTGTTGTCTCCTTGTGTTGATGTCGGGCTGGGTGAGGTAATGCGTATCAGGGCGCGAACACCAGGCTCCGGGCCATGACGCGCGCGGCATTGATCAGCGCCGGCACGTGGCCCGGCGACAGTTCGGCCAGCACGCCCAGCGCGGTGCTGGCGTAGTGCTCGGCCAGCAGGTGGGCGGCGCGCGCGCGGTCGCCGGCCTCGCAGGCGGCCTGCAAGGCTTCGTGCTCGGCGCTGCTGCGTTCCCAGTTGATGCTGGAGTGGGCGACGTACAGGTGGCGGTAGCGCTGCGCGTGGTCGAAGTAGTGCTGGATCTGCTGGTCGTAGCGGCTGCCCATGCCGGCAGTCAGGCCGAAATGGAAATCGCGGTGCACCACCGACCACTGCGCGAAGTCGCGCTCCTGCACGGCCTGGTCCATGCGCTGCAGCCGCGCCCGCGACGCCGCCAGACATTCAGCGCTCATCGTCGGCACCTTGGCGTGGATCGCCATGGCCTCGAGCGTGATGCGGGCCGCATACAGCGAATCGAGATCGGCCGGCGACACCGCCGCCACCGTCACGCGCTTGTTGAACTGCACCGTCGCCAGCCCCTCGTATTCGAGCAGGCGCACGGCCTCGCGCAAGGGCGTGCGGCTGATGCCGAACTCGCGCGCCAGCTGCACCTGGCTGAAGCTGGCCGAGGCCGGCAAGGCATTGGTCAGGATGGCGTCGCGCAGCCGGTCGCGCGCATATTCGACCAGCTTGCGGGGTTCGGTATCGGCGTCCATGGTGTCTCCGACAGACTGGGTTCTTGACTAAATCTGCATACAGTATAGGAAGGAAATTTTGATCAACTCAACCAAAACGCGGGAAATCCCCTAACTTTTACGAAAATCTGCATGCAGATTCGATGCGCGCAGCGACCCGCTCCCGGCGCTCCTGGGCAGCCGAGGGTGGTGCAACGAGACGAGAAGACGAACGTTGCGCAGCCCGGGCGACGCGGCCACGACGCCTGCCACCCTGCCGGCCAACGTGTTTCCAGTTGGCACCGCGCGCGCCCCCCGCGCCCCAAGCGGCTCGTAGCCTGAAAAGGCCCGACACACAACGCAACGCCGTCACGGGAAGGAAGCTGTAGCGTTCAGCCGATAGTCAGGCGATACGCCCGGCGGCACATCACAACGGTTATAGGGGCAGCGGCCGATGAGCAAGGACGTCAACTACCAGCGTTACGAACAACCCGCCGGCGGCTGGGGTTCGGTCAAGTCGCTGCTCACGCATTCGACCCGCCAGCACGCCATCGCCAGCGTGCCGGCGCTGCTGCGCGAGCACAACAAGACCGGCGGCTACATGTGCACCAGCTGTGCCTGGGCCAAGCCCGGCCAGCCCCATGCCGCCGAGTTCTGCGAGAACGGCGCCAAGGCGACCTTCTGGGACCTGACCAGCAAGCGCACCACGCCCGACTTCTTCGCGCGCCATACCGTCACCGAACTGCTCGGCTGGCTGGACTACGACCTCGAGAACGAAGGCCGGCTGACCCATCCCATGCGCTACGACGCGGCCAGCGATCGATACGTCGAGGTCTCGTGGGACGAGGCCTTCGCCGACATCGGTGCGCAGCTCAAGCGCCACGATCCCAACAGCGTGGTGTTCTACGCCTCGGGCCGCGCCTCGCTGGAGACCTCGTACATGTACCAGCTGCTGGCGCGGCTGTACGGCAACAACAACCTGCCCGACAGCTCGAACATGTGCCACGAGACCACCTCGGTGGGCCTGGCGCAGAGTATCGGCTCGCCGGTCGGCACCGTGCTGCTGGAGGACTTCGCCAAGACCGACTGCATCCTGTCGTTCGGCCAGAACGTCGGCACCAATTCGCCGCGCATGCTGCACGAGCTGCAGCAGGTGCGCGAGCGCGACGTGCCGGTGGTGGTCTTCAATCCGCTGCGCGAGCGCGGCTGGGAAGCCTTCGTCAATCCGCAGCGGCCGGCGCAGATGCTGAGCAACCGCCCCACCACCATCGCCACGCAGTACTGGCAGGTGCGCGCCGGCGGCGACATCGCGGCCATGATGGGCATGGCCAAATGTGTGCTCGACCTCGATGCGCAGGCGCTCGCTCAAGGCCAGCCGCGCGTGCTCGACACCGCCTTCATGGATGCGCACACCGACGGCTTCGAGGCGTTTCGCCAGAAGATCGCCGACACCTCGTGGGACACCATCGAGCACGAAAGCGGCCTGCCACGCGCGGCGATCGAACAGGCCGCGCAGACCTACGCGCGGGCACGATCGGTGATCGCCATCTACGGCATGGGGCTGACGCAGCATCGCCACGGCATCAGCAACGTGCAGATGCTGATCAACCTGTTGCTGCTGCGCGGCCACATCGGCCGCCCGGGCGCCGGCATCTGTCCGGTGCGCGGCCACTCCAACGTGCAGGGCCAGCGCACCGTCGGCATCGCCGAGAAGACCAAGCTGGTGCCGCTGGACAAGCTGGCCGAGCTCTACGGCTTCGAGCCGCCACGCGAAGACGGCCTGAACACCGTCGAGGCCTGCGAGCAGATCGTCGCCGGCAAGATCCGCGCCTTCGTGTCGCTGGGCGGCAACTTCGTGCGCGCGATCCCCGAGCAGCAACTGATGGAGCAGCGCTGGCGCGACATGGACCTGTCGGTGCAGATCGCCACCAAGCTCAACCGCAGCCACCTGATCACCGCGCGTTGCACCTACCTGTTGCCGACGCTGGTGCGCTCGGAAATCGACCAGCAGGCCGGTGGCCCGCAGATCGTCACGATGGAAGACTCGACCACCTGTATCCACGCTTCGCGCGGCAAGCACGCGCCGGCCAGCGACCACCTGTTGTCCGAGCCGCGCATCGTCGCCGGCATCGCCCAGGCAACGCTGGCGCCCAACCCCAAGGTGCCGTGGGATCAGTGGGTCGGCGACTATGCGCTGGTGCGCGACGCGATCGAACGAACCTATCCGGACCAGTTCGAACGCTTCAACCAGCGGCTCGACATCCCCGGCGGCTTTGCCCGGCCGGTGCCGGCCCGTCAGCGCGAGTGGAAGACCGACAGCGGCAAGGCGCATTTCATGCTGCCGGCGGCCATGCATGCCAGCTTCGACGACGGCAGCGATCCCGACGTGTTGCGGCTGATCACGCTGCGTTCGAATGACCAGTTCAACACCACGGTGTACGGCTACGACGACCGGCTGCGCGGCATTCACGGTTCGCGCATGGTGGTCATGATGAACCGCGCCGACCGCGAACGGCTGGGCATTCCGGCCGATGGCGACGCGCGGCTGACCACCGCGGTGGACGATGGCATCGCGCGCAGCCTGGGCGGCTTCCGGGTGCTGGATTACGACCTGCCGGCCGGCACCTGCGCGGCCTACTATCCCGAGTGCAACGCGCTGATTCCGCTGTGGCAGTACGCCGAGGAAAGCAAGACGCCGGCGGCCAAGTCGGTGCCGGTGCGCGTGAGCGCCGACGCCGGCGTGCGCTGACGCGAGGCCGGCGATGAGCAAGGACCTGACACTGCCCGCCCCGGCCGACCTGGTCGGCGAAGTCTTCGACGCCGTCGACGCCAAGGCCCGCACCCGCCCCGGCGCCATCGTGCTGCTGGGCATCCTGGCGGGGATCTACATCGGCCTGGGCGGCCTGTTCGCGACCATCGCGCTGGCCGGTGCCGATGCCCTGCCCTTCGGTTTGGCGCAGGTGCTGGCCGGCCTGGTGTTCGCGCTCGGGCTGGCGCTGGTCATCGTCGCCGGCGCCGAACTGTTCACCGGCAACATGCTGTTCGCCGGCCCGGTCGCGGCCGGCAAGCTCGGCGCGGGCCTGGCCGCGCGCGCGCTGGCGATCGTCTATCTCGCCAACCTGGCCGGTTCGCTGCTGCTGGCCGTGCTGGTGCTGGGCGCCGGCGTGCACGAGGCCGGCGACGGCGCGGTCGCGCGGGCCGCGCTCGAGCTGGGCACCGGCAAGCTCGACAAGAGCTGGCTGGCGACCTTCTGCAGCGGCGTGCTGGCCAACCTGCTGGTGTGCCTGGCGGTGTGGCTGGCCGCGGGCGGGCGCACCGTGACGCAGAAGATCGGCGGCCTGCTGCTGCCGGTCGCGGCCTTCGTGGCGGCCGGACTCGAACACTCGGTCGCGAACATGTACCTGCTGCCGTATGCATGGATGGTGCAGGAAGCGACCGGCCAGGGCCCCGGCACGCTGGCGCTGCTGCCGATACTGGGCAATCTGGTACCGGCGACGCTGGGCAACATGGTCGGCGGCGCGGCGGTGGCGCTGGCGTATTGGCGCGCCTATCGTGACTGACGGTCGTTGATCGACGACTGAACGGCGGGCCGCGCTCAGCGCAGGGTCAGCGTCGCCTCGATCAGCTGGAAGGTCGGCAGCAGCTGCCGCCAGGCATCCTTGGCGATGCCGTCCGGCCGGCGCAGGGCCGCGCGCAGATCGGTCTGCGCGAAACGTTCACCCTTGCACGCGAACACGATGCTGTTGGTCATGTCGTCGTCGACCACCTCGAACACCGCGCTGCCGAACTCGTGGCGCAACGACGCCAGGCAGAGCGGGTAGCTGGCGCTTTCCAGGTGCAGGTTGACGACCAGCAGGCCGTCCGGCGCCAGCGCGTCCCGGCAGTCCTCGAAGAACGCCGGCTCGCACAGCGAGGCCGGCATGCCCTGGCCGTCGTAGGCGTCGACCAGCAGCACGTCGACCGGCTCCAGGTCTTGCGCCAGATAGTCCTTGCCATCGGCATGGATCACACAGAAACGCGCGTCGTCGGGCGGCACGTGGAAAGCCTCGCGCAGCGCGATCACGCCGGCATCGATCTCGACCACGTCGATCACCGCATCCGGCAGATAACGATGACAGAACTTGGGCAGCGAGCCGCCGCCCAGGCCGATCATCAACAGCCGCGCCGGCGTGCTGTCGAACAGCAGAAAACCCATCATCAGGCGGGTGTAGTCGAGCTCGAGCGCTTGCGGATTGAGCAGCGACATGCTGCTCTGGATCGCCGGATGGCCGGCGAACTGCAGCATCAGCGCATCACGGGTCTGGCGCAGCAGGGCCTGCCCGGCGCGTGGTGGGTCGACGGGCAGGTCGATGGGCGGATCGTCGGAGGACGCGGCGGGCGGCATGAGCGGGCTGGGCCGGTCGCAAACGACCGGCCTGGGGGATGACAGGCGCACACTGTAATGGATGTACTAGAATCCCGCCCATGCACTCCTTCGGGTTCACCCCTTCGCTGCTGAAGTCGCTGGCCGGCCGGCTCACGCTGTGCCTGGTGGTGCTCGCCATGATCTATCGTGGCGCGATCCCGCTGGGCTACATGCTGGCGCCCTCGTCGGCGTCGCCCGGCAAGCTGATGGTCACGCTGTGCGTGACCGGCGGCGGCATGATCTCGGTGCCGATGGATGCCGCCGGCGCCGGCGACGACAGCGATGCCGACGGCCTGTCGGCGCTCGAATGCCCGTTCGCGCCGGTGGCGGCGCAATACGTTCTGCCGCAGGCGCTCAGCCTGGCGGCCACCCGTCTGCTGCTCTCTCCTTCCGCCACCTTCGTGGCTTACCGGCCGGCCCCCGCGCTGCCGCCGGTCGGCCCGCCGCTGGGCTCGCGCGCCCCGCCCGCCGACCTCGCCTGATGCTTCGCTGGCGGTCCCATCGCGGACCGCTCAACGCCAGTTTCGACGAGGTTTTTTCATGCCTACCGCCTACGTACGGTCTTTCGCGACCCGGTCCTTCGCGACCCGGTCCTTCGCGACTCGGTCAACCGCGATCCGCTCCTGCGCGACTCGGTCATCCGCGACCCGATCCTTCGCGACTCCGTCAACCGCGATCAGATCCTTCGCGACCCGGCTTGGCATGACCCCTTGCGCCGGCCGCCAGCCCGCGCAAGCCGATCGCGCAGCGCTGCTTCGATCGAACCTCGTCGTGCGCCCGGCGGCCTAGCCGCCCGCCCCCACCCCCCCCCCTGCCCCCCGCCAGTCCCGTGCGCGCGGGCCCCCACCCGCGCCAGTGCCCCCGGCCTGTCCGGTGCGCGCTGGCGCGCCCTGACGACCTTCGATCGGAGATTCTTTTCATGTGGAATAGACGCCGCCTGCTGGCGGCCTTCGCCGCCGCCGGCCTCACCGGCCTGGCCGGCTGCTCGCGTGACGAGCTGGCCGCGCTGCATGGGTCGAACCTGTCGGGCAGCCGCATGGGCATGGACTTCAGCCTGCAAGGCCCGGATGGCCGCACGGTGGCCCTGTCCGATTTTCGCGGCAAGGTCGTGCTGCTGTTCTTCGGCTTCACGCAATGCCCGGACATCTGCCCGACCGCGCTGGCGCGCGCCGCGCAGGTCAGAAGCCTGCTGGGCGACGACGCCGGGCAATTGCAGGTGCTGTTCATCACGCTCGACCCGGCCCGCGACACGCCCGACATCATGCAGGCCTACACGCGGGTCTTCGACCCCAGCTTCATCGGGCTGCGCGGCACGCAGGCGCAGATCGACGAGGTCGCGCAGGCCTTCAAGGTCTTCTACATGCGCGTGCCGGCCGGCGACAGCTACACCATCGACCACACCACCTTCAGCTACCTGTACGACCGCGACGGCCGCCTGCGCGTCGGCTTGCGCCACGACCAGAGCGCGCACGAGTACGCCGACGACGTCCGCCGGCTGCTGTCGCTGTAACTGCCCAACATCATTCGACTGGATACAAACCATGATCACCCGCCATCCCCGACTGTCCTCCCTGCTTGCCCTCTGCCTGGCCCTCGCGGCGCCGTGGGCGCTGGCCCACCACGTACCCGGCCACCACGACGGCCAACCCGCCGCCGCGGCCGGCGCGGCCGCCACGCAGGCGGCCGCCAGCATCCGCGTCGACGACTGCTGGGTCCGACCGCTGCCCAACAAGCTGCCGTCGGCGGCCTACTTTCGCGCCGTCAACACCGGCACGCAGGCGCTCGAGCTGATCGGCGCCGAAGCGCCGGGCTTCGGCCGCGTGATGCTGCATTCGACCGAGACCCGCGACGGCATGACGGCCATGGTGCATGTGCACGCGCTGCCGATCGCCGCCGGCGCCACCGCGGCGTTCGCGCCGGGCGGCCTGCACGTGATGCTCGAGAAGCCCGAGCAGACGCCGGTGCCGGGCGACACGGTCGAGCTGACCTTGCTGTTCAAGGGCTCGCAGTCGGTCACCACGGCCTGCGCGGTCAAGCCGAGCAACACGCTGCACTGAGCGGTAGCGCCGCCACGACAACAACAACGACAGGATCACGCTCATGCCCGCATCGCGACTTCTTCCTGCCGGCCGCTGGCCCGCGCAGGCCTTGACCGCCGGATTGATACTGGCCGGCGCGCCGGCCGCTGGTTCGCCGACTGCCAATTCGATGACCACCGGTTCGCCGGCCCAACCCGTCCAAGCGACTCAGGTGGCCCAATCTAGCCAACCCACCCAACCCGCCACGCTGGCGCCGCTGACGGTCAGCGCCAAGCGGCCCGGCCTGCTGAGCACGCCCGCCAGCACCGGCACCAACCTGGGGCTGACACCGCGCCAGACGCCCGCCAGCGTCGAGGTCATCACGCGCCAGCAACTGCAGGCGCGCGGCGACGTCAGCGTGCGCGACGCCGTCACGCGCGCCGGCGGCATCAGCGACATGGGCCATCCCGGCAACGGCTTCGGCGCGCTGTCGGCGCGCGGCTTCAGCGACAGCGCATCGGTGATGCGCCTATATGACGGGCTGCGCCAATATGGCGGCGTGGGCGTGAGCTTTCCGTTCGACACCTGGTCGGTCGAACGCATCGAAGTGCTGCGCGGCCCCGCCTCGGTCATCTACGGCGATGGTGCGATCGGCGGCGTGGTCAACGTGGTGCCGCGCAAACCCAGCCGCGGCGAAATCCGCAACGAGGTGATGGCCACCGTCGGCACCGACGATACCGCAAGGCTGGGGCTGGGCAGCTCGGGCTCGCTCAGCGACAGCGTGGCTTACCGGCTCGACCTGAGCGGCAATCGCAGCGATGGCCGGGTCGACCGCGGCGATCACGGCGACGCGACGTTCTCGGGCGCCTTGCAGTGGGACGCCAGCCGCGACCTGAGCCTGACGTTGAGCCATGCCTACGGCTATCAGCGGCCGATGCGCTACTTCGGCACGCCGCTGATCGAAGGGCGCCAGAGCGCGGCGCTGCGCGACAAGAACTACAACGTCGACGACAGCTTCATGCGCTTTCGCGACCAGTGGACGCAGCTGGACGCCGTCTGGACACCCAACGCCGCCACCACGGTGCGCAGCCGCCTGTATCACGTCGCCAGCCGGCGCGACTGGCGCAACGCCGAACGTTACGTCTACGACGGCGCCACCGGCCTGATCGACCGCTCGGACAACACCGCCATCTCGCACGATCAGACCCAGCTGGGCTGGACCAGCGACGCGGCCTTCCAGGGCCGGCTGGGCGGCCTGCGCAACACGCTGTCGGTGGGTTTCGACGTCAGCCGCAGCCGCTTCGAACACACCAACAACACCTATTCGGGCAGCTCCGGCCCGGTCGATCCCTACGACTTCGATCCGGGCCACTTCGTCAGCGATCAGCCGACCATTCCGCGCTACCGCAACGAAGCCGAACAGTTCGCGCTGTTCGCCGAGGACCGCATCGCACTGACCGAACAGTGGTCGCTGATCGGCGGGCTGCGCTACGACCACGCGCGCATCCGCCGCGACGACCTGCTGACCGGCAGCCGCGCATTCAGCAAGACCTACTCGGACATCGGCTGGCGGCTGGGCACGGTCTACGACCTGACGCCGGACCTGGCGGTCTATGCGCAGTATTCAGAGGCCTCGGACCCGGTCAGCGGCCTGCTGATGCTGAGCCCGGCCAACGCCGCCTTCGACCTGTCGCGCGGCCGGCAGATCGAGATCGGCCTGAAGCAGGCGTTCTGGCAAGGCGACGGCGAATGGACGCTGGCGGCGTACCACATCCGCAAGACCGATCTGCTGGCGCGCGATCCCGAGGAAGGCAGCCGCCGCGTCCAGGTCGGCGAGCAGTCCTCGCGCGGACTGGAGGCGTCGCTGAACCTGACGCTGGCGCGCGACTGGCGGCTGGAAGCCAACGCCACCGTGCTGCGCGCGCAATACGACGACTTCGTCGAAGCCGGCGACGGCGTGCCGGTCTCGCGCCGCGGCAACGTGCCGACCAACGTCGCCGAACGGCTCGCCAACCTGTGGCTGAGCTGGAATTTCCAGCCCGGCTGGACCGCGATGGGCGGGCTGCGCTATGTCGGCAAACGGTATGCCGACAACGCCAACACGATAGAACTGCCGTCCTACGTCAGCACCGACCTGGCGCTGCGCTGGGACATGGACGCCGACACCACGATCACCGCGCGCGGCTACAACGTGTTCGATCGACGTTATTTCACGACGGCCTACTACACCACCAGCCAGTGGTTCCAGGGGCCGGGGCGGCGCTTCGAGCTGAGCTTGAATCACCGGTTCTGACCGCCACGCGGCGCGGGCTTGGCGTTCTGACAGCGGCGTGGCGCGGGTGGCCGACATTGCGGCGGCCCTGCCCTCGCGGTGCCGGACCTCGCGGTGCCGACCTCGCGGTGCGGACCTCGCGGCCGCCTGCCCTCGCGGTGCCGGCATCGTGGTCGCGCACCGGCACGACCGGCTCAGCCTCGGGGGCTGGCGTCCTCGTAACGGTCGACGGTGCGCAGCGGCTTGAACAGCCGCGTCCAGGCGGCCACCACGCCCAGCGTACAGACGCTGCCCAGCACCGCGGCCGGCACCGCGCCGACCGCGGCGGCGCTGGCGCCGGCGCGGAACTCGCCCAATTCGTTGGACGAGCCGACGAACAGCATGTTGACCGCGTTGACGCGGCCGCGCATCTCGTCGGGCGTCGAGAACTGCACCAAGGCGCCGCGGATGTAGACACTGACCATGTCGGCCGCGCCGGCCACCGCCAGGGCCACGAAGGACAGCCAGAACCAGCTCGACAGCGAGAACACCAGGTTGGCGATGCCGAAGATCGTCACCGCCAGGAACATGCGCGCACCGACCTGGCGCTGCAGCGGCCGCAGGCTCAGCACCACGCCGGCCGCGACCTCGCCGATCGCCATCGCGCTGCGCAAGGCGCCCAGCCCGGCGGGGCCGACATGCAGCACCTCGGCCGCGTAGATCGGCAGCAAAGCGATCACGCCGCCGAGCAGCACCGCGAACAGGTCGAGCGAGATCGTGCCCAGGATGATCGGGCGCGAACGGATGAACACGATGCCGGCGCTGAAGCGTTGCCACATCGTACCGACGGCGGCGCCGCGCGGCGCGGCGTAGCGTGTCGTGACCAGCCCCAGCAGCAAGGCGCCGGCCACGAAGGCGAACAGGCAGACCGAATAGGTCAAGGTGCCGCCCCCGGCGGCGTACAGCAGGCCGCCCAGCACCGGGCTGGCGATGCTGGCCACGCGCATCAGCATCATGTTGGTGGCGATGGCCTGCGCCAGTTGTTCGCGCGGCACGATCTGCGGCAGCAGGCTCTGCATCGCCGGCCCGCCAAAGGCGCGGGCACAGCCGAACAGCACCAGCACCGCGTAGATGCCGGCCACGCCGGCATGCCCGTGGCCTGACAGCCACCACAGCAACGCGCTGCACAGGCCCGACGCGATCCAACTGGCCATCAGGATGTTGCGGCGGTTGTAGCGGTCGATCAGGTCGCCGGCCGGCAGCAGCAGGCACAGCATCGGCAGGAACTGCGCCAGCCCCACGTAGGCCAGCGACAGCGGCTCGCGGGTCAGGTCGTAGACCTGCCACGCCACCACCACGGCCTGCACCTGCTGCGCGAACAGCGCCAGCACCCGCGCGGCCAGGAAGGCGATGAAACCGGTGTGGTGGGACAGGCGGGGCGGGACGGGCGGCGGGACGGAGACGTTCACGGCGGGACGCCAGGCGGCGTCAGAGGGCGGGAAAGCGCAAATCTTACGCCCGCCGGGCTAACGCCGGGCTGAAGCCAGCGCCGCGACGACGGGCATGCGCTGATCGCTGAACCGCTGAGCCGCTGAACCGTTATCGCTGAATCGCGGCGACGCCGGGGTGCCGCTCAGCGTTCGACGCAGCGAAAGCTGGCCGCCTGATCGACGTCGCCCGTGCCCACGTAGCGCGGCCAGCTCGGATATTCGCACAAGGGCCGCGTGCGGCCGGGCACGCCGGCGGCGTCGCTGACCACCTGCGCGGCCGGTGCCTTGCCGCTCACGACCCAGTCGTCCAGGGCCTTGAGCGCGTCCCAGTTGGCCGCGAACGTGGTGCTGGCGGCATGGCCGAAACCCGGCACCTCGTAATAACGCGCGAAGCTGGCGACCACCTCGCTGCCCAGCGTCTGCTGCAGACGGCGCCAGTACTGCGCGCTGGCGCGCGTGCTGACCAGCACGTCGGCGCTGCCGTGCGCCATCAGCAGCTTGCCGCCGCCAGCCTGGAAGTCCGACAGATCGGTGCTGTTGATGTCCTGCAGGCGGGCCAGCTGGTCGATGCGCGCCTGCCACGGGCCGGGCTGCCGCGGATCGAGCGACAAGGCGTCGAAGCCCGGATCACGGGTCACGAAAAAACGCACCCACTGGTCCCAGAACACCGCCCAGTAAGGCGCGCTCAGCGGCGCCGGGCTGGCCGGCGGCGTGGTGTTCATCGCCAGCAGGTTGACGGTCGGCTGCAAGGGGTGGTCGCCGTGCTCGCCGAGTTCGGCGCCCCAGACGTTGAAGCCCGGGTACTGCACCTCGCCGCTGCCGATCTCGCGATCGAAGCCGATCGCGCTGTCGTAGGTCTTGAGCGCCGCGATCATCGCGTCCGACAGGCACTGATCGCCCTCGTTGCCGCCGCTGGCGCAACGCAGCGCGCGGCCCTGGTAGGTCGCGGAGGCCGGATCGAACTGCGCGTTGCAGGCCGCGACGTGGCTGATGAGGCCGTCGCGCACGCCGTCCAGGCCGTCGCAGCGCGCCAGCGCCGCCTGGCGCAGCAGCCGGCGCTGGGCCAGGCTGGGGTAGGCGTCGGGCAAGGCGAAGGCGCGCGCGATGCGGCCGAACTGCAGGTTCAGGCTGGCGGCGTTCCAGGCCGGATACCAGGCCACCACGCCGTCCCAGTCGGCCGGCCAGCGCTGCGCCACCGCCAGCGCCTCGCGGCCGCCGGTCGAGCCGCCGATGAAATAGCGCCGCTCGCTTTCGCGGCCATAGAAACGCTGCACCAGCACGTCGGCGACGTCGCTGACCTTCTTCAGCGCGGCGCCGGAAAAATTGACGACCGCCTCGTCGTTGATGCCGAAGCCGCCATCGCGGCTGCCGGCCGCGCCAGCCTGGTGGCCCGAGTCGCTGGCGAACACCGCGTAGCCCTGCGTGAGCAAGGGATACGCGCCCTGCGCCAGTGGCGCCGCCGGATAGGTGTAGAGGCTGGGAATGGTGCCGTTGTAGCCACCGCCGCCCAGCATCACGACCTTGCCGTTCCAGTCGCGCGGCAACAGCAGCCCCATCTTGATCGGCGGCGCGGCGGGGTCGACCGGCGCGATGGAGATGTCGGCGCGGACCGAGGCCGGGGGCTGCGGGTCGCGCTCGGATCGGGGGGTGGTGACCGCGGTGACCGTGGCGCCGCCGGTGGGCAGCCCGATCAGGCGCGCGGCGACCTGCTGCTGCGCCAGCGCCTGGCTGGCCCGGTCGAAGCTGAAGGGCTGCGGTCCGGTACTGCCACAAGCGCCCAGCAGCAGGATCGCGCTGGCGGCGGCCATCAGAGACAGGGGGGCGACGATCACGGGCTTCACGGTGACTCCAGGGACACGAGGGGCGGGCTGGCGCGGATGCCGGCCAATTGTAGGAGCCGCAAGACGGGTCTAACACTAGGACGAGTGCTAGGACAAACCGGGTTGACACCCCGCTCGCAAGGTCTAGTGGTCGAAATGCAGCCGCAGGAACGCCTGGCCGTCGCGCTCACCGGTGCTCAGGCGATCCGCCAGACGTTGCAGCAACACCGCCGACACGCCCGACATCGCGGCATCCAGGGCCCGTTCGAACGCCTCGTCGTCACCATCGAGCAGATCGGCCGGCGCCGCGCCGGACGCCGCCAGGTTCAGGCGTGGTCCGCTGTGCAGCAATTCGAGGTCCAGGTTGAACTCGTCGAAACTGCCGCGGATCGACGTCACGCCGCGGCCCTGCCCGGCGGCGCCGATCGCCTCGGCCGCCTCCAGCGCGGCGGCGGCGGCGCGGCTCACCACGTCACGCC
>JAEZBO010000214.1 GCA_023427085.1 Pseudomonadota bacterium | reverse complement strand
CCGCCGGGCCGCGTCGATGCGCGCGCCGGGCGGGTCGCCTACGACGCGGTCACGCGGGCGATCGACGACGCGCTGGCCGGCACGCTGCGCGCGATCGTCACCGCACCGCTGAACAAGGCCTCGATGCATGCGGCCGGGCTGGATTTTCCGGGCCATACCGAGATCCTGGCCGAACGCTCGAACACCCGCGACTACGCGATGATGCTGGCCAACGACGCGCTGCGCGTGTTGCTGGTGACCATCCACATCCCGCTGGCGGCGGTGCCGGCCGCCATCACCTTCGAGGCCGAACTGCGCGCGATCCGGCTGGCCGACCGGGCCTGCCGGCAACTGGGCATCGCCCGGCCGCGCGTCGCGGTGGCGGGCCTGAATCCGCATGCCGGCGAACAAGGCAAGTTCGGCCGCGAAGACCTGGACACGATCGCGCCGGCGATCGCGGCGGCCTGCGCCGCCGGCATCGATGCCTCGGGGCCGTGGCCCGGCGATACGGTGTTCATGCGCGCGCGGCGCGGCGAATTCGATATCGTCGTGGCGCAGTACCACGACCAGGGGCTGATCCCGGTCAAATACCTGGGCGTAGACGAAGGCGTGAACGTGACGGTGGGTCTGCCGTTCGTGCGCACCAGCGTCGATCACGGCACCGCCTTCGACATCGCCGGTCGCGGCATCGCCGACCCCGCGTCGCTGCAGGCGGCGTTCGGGCTGGCGCTGTCGATGACGGCAGCGCCCGGCTGATCAGTAGCCCGACGACGCGAAATTCAGGAAGCGCGTGCTCGACCCCTGGAAGGTCAGGCGCACGGTGCCGATCGGCCCGTTACGCTGCTTGCCGATGATGATCTCGGCGGTGCCCTTGTCCGGCGAGTCGGGGTTGTAGACCTCGTCGCGATAGATGAACAGGATCACGTCGGCATCCTGCTCGATGGCGCCCGATTCGCGCAGGTCGCTCATGACCGGACGCTTGTTGGGACGCTGCTCGAGGCTGCGGTTCAGCTGCGACAGCGCGATCAGCGGGCAGTTGAGCTCCTTGGCCAGGCCCTTGAGCGAGCGGCTGATCTCGGACACCTCGGTGGCGCGGTTCTCGCCCGAGCCGTTGCCCGACATCAGCTGCAGGTAGTCGATGATGATCAGGCCCAGCTGGCCGCACTGGCGCGCCAGCCGGCGCGCGCGGGCGCGCACTTCGATCGGGCTGAGCGCCGGGGTCTCGTCGATGTAGACCTGGGCATCCTGCATCATCTGCACCGCGTGCGTGACGCGCGGCCAGTCCTCGGCGGTCAGCTTGCCGGTACGCATGCGATGTTGGTCGAGCATGCCGACCGAGCCGAGCATACGCATGGCCAGCTGCACGGCGCCCATTTCCATCGAGAACACCGCGACCGGCAGGCCCTGCTCGATCGCGACGTGCTCGCCGATGTTCATCGAGAACGAGGTCTTGCCCATCGACGGGCGGCCCGCCACGATGATCAGGTCGCCGCCATGCAGGCCCGAGGTCATCTTGTCGAGATCCGAGAAGCCGGTCGGCACGCCGGTGACGTCCGAATCCGAATCGCGGTGATAGAGCTCGTCGATGCGCTCGACCACCTGCGTCAGCAGCGGCTGGATCTCCTTGAAGCCGTCGGTGCCGCGCTCGCCCTCCTGGGCGATCTTGAACACCTTGGACTCGGCCTCGTCGAGCAGCTGGCGGGCCTCTTTGCCGTTCGGGTTCAGCGCGCTGGCGGCGATGTCGTCGGCCACCGTCACCAGCTTGCGTAACGTGGCGCGCTCGCGCACGATCTCGCCGTAGCGGCGGATGTTGGCGGCCGACGGCGTGTTGTGCGCCAGCGCGTTCAGGTAGGCGATGCCGCCGGCGTCTTCCGACTTGCCGGCGCTGTCGAGCGACTCGTTGACGGTGATGACGTCGGCCGGCCGCGACAGCGCGATCAGGCGCGCGATGTGCTGCCAGATCAGCCGGTGATCGTGGCGATAGAAGTCTTCCTCCTGCACCACGTCGGCGATGCGGTCCCAGGCCCCATTGTCCAGCAGCAGGCCGCCGAGCACGGACTGCTCGGCTTCGATCGAATGCGGCGGCAGGCGCAGGGTGTCGAGCCTGGAATCAAGAGGGGAAGTCATGGTTTCAATAATACCCGCATCAAGTCGGCGGTCATGCGAAAGCCCCGTACCTCGCGCCCGCCCAGCCGCTTGAGCAGCGGGCGCAGCACGCGTTCGGTGCGCGACAGCGTGGCGGCCACGCCGCGCAAGGCGGGGCCGGTCTGCTGCGGACCGGCCTCGGACAGGTAACCGCGCAGCAATTGTTCGCCCAGTTCGGGCAGGAGGCGCGGGTCGAAACGGCCCAGGCTGGTCAAGGACAGACAGGCCTGCAGCACGTCATAGGCCTGCGCCAGCGGCAGGCTGAGCGCGCCGCCGATGTTCTCTTCGAAGTCGATGCGCCAGTAGCGGCCGTCGCGCTGCGTCATGTTGCGCAGCTGCGCACCGCCGTGCCAGTGCCCGGCCAGGTGAAAGCGCGCCAGGTCGACGCCGGCGCTGAACACCAGCGCCTGGTGCTCGCCGGGCTGCGCGCGGCGCAGCAGGTAAGGCAGGTCGCGGCCGGCGTACTCGAGCACCGCCAGCCCCGGTTCGTAGGCGTAGACGCGCGGCACCGGCCAGCCCTGCTCGCGCAGTGCGCGCAGGCGCGCGACCTCGTAAGGCAAGCCGTTGCGCAACAGCACCCGCGGCGACGGAAACTCGCCCAGCACCAGCTTGCAGAACAGCGCCAGGCCCAGCGCGCGCAGATAGCGCGCCGAATAGTCGAACACCCGCCATGCGCCGGGCCGACGCACCTTGACGATGCAGGGCACGCCGCCGATCTCGCGCGGATGGATGCCATTGGCCAGCGGCTCGGCGCGCTGCTGCGCCAGCCAGTCGGACAGGCCCGCGGGATCGGCGTCGTCATCGTGCAAGGTCAGCACCTGTCAGGTCGATAGAACGCAAGAAACAAAAAGCCGGCCAAGGCCGGCTTTTTGCTGGAACGGCAAGCTCGATCGACGATCGATCAGGCCATTTCGCCCACGACCGCCAGATTGACGGTCGACACCACGTCGGCGTGCAGCGCGACTTGCAGCGTGTACTCGCCCACGGCCTTGAAAGGACCGTCAGGCAGGCGCACCTGGCTCTTTTCGACGCTGGCGAAACCTTCCTTCTGCAGCGCGGCCGCGATGTCCTGGTTGGTCACCGAGCCGAACAGGCGGCCGTCGACGCCGGCCTTCTGCGAGATCTTCAGGTTGAAGCCTTCGAGACGCTCGCCTTCCTTCTGGGCAGCGGCCAGGCGTTCGGCCTGGGCCTTCTCGAGCTCGGCGCGGCGCGCTTCGAACTCTTTGAGGGCGGCCTCGGTCGCGCGGCGAGCCTTCTTCTGCGGGATCAGGTAGTTGCGGGCATAGCCGTCGCGCACACGCACGACTTCACCCAGATTGCCCAGGTTGGCCAGTTTTTCGAGCAGGATAACTTGCATGTCAGTGCCCCTGGGATCAGTTGTGGTTGTCGGTGTAGGGCAACAGGGCCAGGAAGCGCGCACGCTTGATGGCGCTGTCCAGCTGGCGCTGATAGTGCGCCTTGGTGCCGGTCAGACGGGCAGGAATGATCTTGCCGTTTTCTTGCACGAAGTCACGCAGCGTGTCCAGGTCCTTGTAGTCGATCTCTTCGACGCCTGCGGCGGTGAAGCGGCAGAACTTGCGACGCTTGAACAGCGGGTTCTGTTGCGTGAACTTGCGTTTTTCCTTGCGTTTTCCGAAAGCCATGGTGAGCCTCTCTTTCAATCGCCGCCCCGCTGGGGCCGGCGCTATGTCTAATACGAAGACGGCGCTAACCGTCGATGGTGTGTTCTGGCGTGGCTCAGGCCGTCAGCGGATCGAAGCCGCCTTCGGCTCTGCGCGCCTGCTGGATATGCATGATCACGCGGGTGGCGCTTTTGCGGACCGGGGCAAGAAACCCCTCGACCTGCAGAAAAGCACCCATGGGCGTGTGGGCCAGCATCCGGGCCTGGTCTCCGAGGGCTACTGCTGCCAGCGTCAGTTCGACGCGGCGCGGCAGGCCGGCTTCCAGGATGTCGGACACGTGCGCCAGTTGCATCTCGAGCACGGGCACGCCGGCGGGCGTATGACGCAAGGGGTTGATTTCGACCACCTGCGCGCTGAGCGCCAACCGGTTCACGACAAACTCTTACTCGGCTTGCGCGGCGGCAGTCGCTTCGGCGCTGGCCTTGCGGGCCTCTTCACGCTCGACCGACTTCATCATCACCGACGCGGCGGCGGGTGCCTTCTTGGTCTTGATGACCAGGTGGCGCAGCACGGCGTCGTTGTAGCGGAACGAGTGTTCGAGTTCGTCGAGCGTGGCTTGGCCGCATTCGATGTTCAGGCACACGTAGTGGGCCTTGACCAGCTTCTGGATCGGGTAAGCCAGTTGACGGCGGCCCCAGTCTTCGAGACGGTGCACGGTACCGTTCTGGCCGGTGACCAGCGACTGGTAACGCTCGACCATGGCGGGCACTTGCTCGCTCTGGTCCGGATGGACGATGAACACTACTTCGTAGTGACGCATGGGTAAAACTCCTAGGGATATCTCGCCCCACAAGGGGCAAGGGCAGCCCGTCAGCCGGTAAACCCAACTGGCTGATCGAGCAGGAAAGCCGGCTATTATGGCCCAGCTTCAAAATAAATGCAAAAAATCAAGGCGCTAAGCCGCCAGGCGGCCGGCGCGCCTTGGAATCAACCCTCGACGACCGCGTAGGCCGAGTGGTTGTGGATCGATTCGAAGTTTTCGGCCTCGACCCGGAAACGCAACATGCCCGGCAGCGCCTTGACCTGCACCGCGACGTCGCGGACCAGGTCTTCGACGAACTTGGGATTGTCGTAGGCGCGTTCGGTGACGTACTTTTCGTCGGGCCGCTTGAGCAGGCCCCACAGCTCGCACGAGGCTTGCTGCTCGACCAGCCGGATCAGCGCGTCCATGTCGATGTCGCCGTGATCGAACACCGCGTTGACGGTGACGTGCGAACGCTGGTTGTGCGCACCGTAGTCGGAGATCGTCTTGGAACACGGGCACAGGCTGGTGACCGGCACCTGCACCTGCACTTCGAATTCGACCTGCTCGCCGGCGGCGCGCGCCAGCCACTGGACTTCGTAGTCGAGCAGGCTGCGCACGCCCGAGACCGGCGCGGATTTTTCGATGAAGTACGGAAACGACGCGGTCAGGTCACCGTGCTCGGCGTGCAGCAGCGGCAGCATCTCGCCGGCCATCGCCGAGAACAGCGTCGGCGTCATGGCGACCGGACGGTATTTTTCGAGCAGCGCGACGAAGCGCGACATGTGCGTGCCTTTTTCGTGGGCCGGCAGCGCCACGGTCAAGGTCCAGTTGGCCACGGTCGGCTGCGGGCCGCCAGCGGCCGCCACCAGCATCGGATGGCGCACGCCGCGGATACCCACACGCTGGATGGGAATCTGCCGCAGGTCGGCAGAGCTCTGCACATCGGGCATCACGATGGCGGAATCGACAGGAGAATTCATGTTGCTTACCAGTGCGGACCCCTAGCAAAAGGCGCATCCGACAAGAGAAGTAAAGGGCAATTATCGCGCAAAGCCTGACGCCGCCTGGAAAAAACCCTTTGGCCGTCAATGCGAAACCGCCGCGGACGCGGGCGCTGCCGCGCCCGCGCATGCAAGAAAACAACAGCGCCTCAGGCGGCGCGGGCGGTCAGCAGCTCGGCGAAACGCGCGCGGATCGAGGCCGTCACGCCCGCGGCGTCCAGGCCCACGCCGGCCAGCAACGCGGCCTGGTCGCCATGATCGATGAAGCGGTCGGGCAGGCCCAGCTGCAGCACCGGCATGACCACGCCGGCCTCGCCGAGCAGTTCGGTGACCGCGCTGCCGGCGCCGCCCATGATGCAGCCTTCCTCGAGCGTCACCAGCGCGTCATGGCTGGCCGCCAGCTCGAGCACCAGCTCGCGGTCGAGCGGCTTGACGAAACGCATGTCGGCCACCGTCAGGTCGAGCACCTCGGCCGCGCCCAGCGCCGCCTGCACCAGCGTGCCAAAACCCAGCACCGCGATCCGCTGGCCGCGGCGCAACACCCGGCCCTTGCCCATCGGCACGTCGGCCAGGCCCGGCTGGACCTCGGCGCCGCAACCGGCGCCGCGCGGATAACGCACCGAGGCCGGGCCCCGATGGCGATAACAGGTGGTCAGCAGCAGCCGCGCCTCGTTCTCGTCCGACGGCGTGGCCACCACCATGTTGGGGATGCAGCGCAGGTAGGCGATGTCGTAGTTGCCGGCGTGCGTGGCGCCGTCGGCGCCGACGATGCCGGCGCGGTCCAGCGCAAAGGTCACGTCCAGGTCTTGCAGCGCGACGTCGTGGATCAGCTGGTCGTAGCCGCGCTGCAGGAAGGTCGAGTAGATCGCCAGCACCGGCTTGTAGTCTTCGCAGGCGATGCCGGCCGCGAAGGTCACCGCGTGCTGCTCGGCGATGCCGACGTCGAAATAGCGGCTCGGAAAACGCTGCTCGAATTCGACCATGCCGCTGCCCTCGCGCATCGCCGGCGTGACCGCCATCAGGCGCTGGTCGTGCTCGGCCATGTCGCACAGCCACTGGCCGAACACCTGCGTGAAGCTGCGGCGCGCCGGCGACTTGGCCTGCTGGATGCCGACCGCCGGATCGAACTTGCCCGGGCCGTGGTACAGCACCGGATCGGCCTCGGCCAGCTTGTAGCCCTGGCCCTTGCGCGTCACCACGTGCAGGAACTGCGGACCCGACAGCTTGCTGAGGTTCTGCAGCGTCGGCACCAGCGCGTCCAGATCGTGCCCGTCGATCGGGCCGACATAGTTGAAGCCCAGCTCTTCGAACAGCGTGGCCGGCGTGACCATGCCCTTGGCATGCTCCTCGAAGCGGCGCGCCAGTTCGAGCACCGGCGGCACGTGCTGCAGCACCGCGCGGCCGACGTTGCGCGCGGTCGCGTAGAAGCGGCCCGACATCAGCCGGGCCAGATAGCGATTGAGCGCGCCGACCGGCGGCGAGATCGACATGTCGTTGTCGTTGAGCACCACCAGCAGGTTGATGTCGGGCGTGACGCCGGCGTTGTTCATGGCTTCGAAGGCCATGCCGGCCGACATCGCGCCGTCGCCGATCACGGCGATGTGCTGGCGCGCGATGCCGGCGTTGCGCGAAGCCACCGCCATGCCCAGCGCCGCCGAGATCGAGGTCGACGAATGGGCGGTGCCGAAGGCGTCGTAGGGCGACTCGACCCGGCGCGGGAAGCCCGAGATGCCGTCCTGCTGGCGCAGCTTGGGCATGCCGGCGCGCCGACCGGTCAGGATCTTGTGCGGGTAGGACTGGTGGCCGACGTCCCAGACGATGCGGTCGTGCGGCGTGTCGTAGACGTGATGCAGCGCGATCGCGAGCTCGACGGTGCCCAGGTTGGACGACAGGTGGCCGCCGGTGCGCGAGACCGACTCGAGCACGAAGCCGCGCAGCTCGTCGGCCAGTTGTTTGAGCTCGCGGCGATCCAGCGGCTTCAGGTCGGCCGGTGTTTGGATACGGTCAAGCAGTTCGGTGGTCATGGCTCATCACTTCGGTCTGGCCCGCGCGACGCAGCCGCGCAGGCGCTTTCACGTTCAACGGTCCCTGAGCACGATGAAATCGGCCAGGGCAGCCAGGGGCGCCGCGGCGTCGCCCAGCGGCGCCAGCGCCTTGTGGGCGTCGCCGCGCAGGGATTCGGCCAACTGGCGCGCCTCGTCCAGGCCCAGCAAGGAAACATAGGTGGGTTTGTTGTCGGCGGCATCCTTGCCGGCGGTCTTGCCCAGTTGCGACGAATCGGCGGTCACGTCGAGGATGTCGTCGACCACCTGGAAGGCCAGGCCGACGGCGCCCGCGTAGCTGTCGAGCGCGCTGCGCTGCGCCGAGCTCGCGCCGGCGACCACGCCGCCCAGCGCCACGCTGGCCACCAGCAAGGCGCCGGTCTTGAGGCTGTGCATGGTCTGCAACTGCTCGCGCGACAGCGAGCGGCCGACGCTGTGCAGGTCGATGGCCTGGCCGCCGGCCATGCCGCGACTGCCGGCCGAGCGCGCCAGGATGCGCGAGGCCTGCACCACCAGCGCCGGTGCGATCGGCATTTCGGCCAGCAGCTCGAAGGCCAGCGGCTGCAGGGCGTCGCCCGCCAGCATCGCGGTGGCCTCGTCGAACTGCACGTGCACGGTCGGGCGGCCGCGCCGCATCGTATCGTCGTCCATGCACGGCAGGTCGTCGTGCACCAGCGAATAGGCGTGGATCAGCTCGATGGCCGCGGCGGCGCAGTCCAGCCCGGTACTGACCGAGACCGGCATGCTGCCCGGCGTGCACGACTGGCCGGCCGCATACACCAGCGCGGCGCGCACGCGCTTGCCGCCACCGAGCGTGGCGTAGCGCATCGCCTCGTGCAGGCGCGCAGGTTCTTCTTCGGGCAGCGGCAACAGACCGTCGAGGCAGGCCTCGACATGATCGACACGATCCTGCAGCCAGCCGGGGAAATCCAGTGCACCGGCTTTCATGCTTTGCCGTCGGGATCGATCGCGCCGCTGTCGAGCGGACGCAGCAACTCGCCCTCGAGCACCTTGACCTGCTGCTCGGCCTGCGCGAGACGCTCCTGGCAGATGCGCGACAGGTCGACGCCGCGGCGATAGGCCGCCAGCGACTCTTCGAGCGGCTGCGAACCGCTTTCCATGGCGCCGACCAGTGCTTCGAGCTCGGCCAGCGCCGTCTCGAAATCCTGGGGCAGGCCTGGCTGGGATGACGCCTGGCTGTCGGCGCGGGCGTCGGGGGAAGGCTTAACGGCCAAAAGGGCCTCCGGCGGGTTCGGTGAAATGAAAACGGGCAAGTGTTCGATTGTACGAGAAGTCCCGTCCGCTCCCGGGCCGCCGGCCCCATACCGACCGCCGTCGCGCGAGCCGGCCCGGCTTTGCAACAGGATCGGACTCCCTGCCCGGGCGCCACAGGCAGCAAGCGGCCGACCAAAAGGGCTGGCGCGCAATCCGGTCAGCAAGACTAACGCCTGGAAACACGCCGCCGGCGGCCGCGCTGTTACGCTGGGCGAGCGCAGGTCGCAGCCCGCCCGGGCTGACGGTGCGTGCAGGGATGAAACACAGCTGTCGACGTCCGCCCTGCCCGCCCGCGGACATGTCGCCACCGTTACAGATAAAGCCCATGCACGCCGCAACAAGGATCCGATGACGCAGCACGCCGCCAGTTCCCTCGCCCGCAGCACCGCCCAGGCGGCCCTGCAAGCGACCGACCCCCGGCTGGCCAGGCTCGATGCCGCGCGCTGGATCGCCGCGCTGGCCGTGGTGCTGCTGCATTGCGCGGCGGTGCCGGTGTCGGGCAGCGAGCCCTACGGCAGCGTCGGCTGGGTCAGCGCCAACCTTTACGATTCGGCGGTGCGCTGGTGCGTACCGGTCTTCGTGATGATCAGCGGCGCGCTGCTGCTGGCGCCGGCGTCCAAGCGCGAAGGCCTGCCGCGCTTCTACATGAAACGCACCGCCCGCATCCTGCTGCCGCTGGCGTTCTGGACCTTGTTCTACCTGGGCTGGAGCGCGCTGCTGGACCATTTCGATGGCAAGCAGGCCGAGCCCTGGGCCTGGCTGACACGGCTCTACGAAGGCCGGCCCTACTATCACCTCTGGTATCTGTACATGATCGTCGGCCTGTACCTGTTCGCGCCCTTCGTGCGCGACATGTACGCGCGCCTGAACGACCGCCGGCGGCTGGCCTGCGTGCTGGGCACGCTGGGCATCGCGGTGATGGACGCGCTGTATCGCCACTGGGCCGGCACCGGCTATGGCTTCTTCCTGGCGTGGTTCGTGCCTTATCTGGGCTATTTCATCGCCGGCCGCATGGTGTTCGAACGATCGCTGCGGCTGCCGCACCCGGGCTGGGTGCTGGCCGCCTCGATCGCCGCCACCGCCGCCGGCGTCTACGTGCTGTCCAGCGCGCAGGCGATGAACTTCTATTTCTACGATTATTTCAGCATCACGGTGCCGTTCATGTCGCTGGCGGTGTTCCAGCTGATTCTGGCGCAACCGCGGCTGCCGCGCCTGACGCTGCTGGCGCCGCTGACCTTCGGCGTCTACCTGATCCACCCGGTTTTCATCGACCTGGCGCAACGCTCGAACCTGTACGACGGCCCCATGCCGCCGGCCTGGTCGCTGCCCGCCATCGCCGTGCTGATCTTTTTGCTGTCGGCGGCCTGCATCTGGGTCTTCCAGAAATTGCCGGGCTTACGCAAGGTCGTGTAAAAAAAGAAAAAAGCCCGGCTGGCCCCCCCTCTGAATCCGGGGTACACTCCCTTCATTAGATGATCGGCCGGACCGATTTTTCTTCGCGCCAGAACGGCTCAACAGCCGGGCTGGCTTTTTTATCCGTGCGGAGGGAATCATGACCGATATAGGTCGGATGGCGCACTTGGCGCCAGCTCGCACCCAGCTCAACGTCGATGCCTACTTCGACGAAGCCCGCTTGGCCCGCGAGCAAGAACTCATTTTCAAGCAATCCTCGCTGTATGTCGGCAACGCCAAGAACGTCGCCGAGACAGGCGACTGGCGTACGCTGCCTCAAGAACAAGGCGGGCGGGTGCTCGTGCGCAATCCCCAAGGCGTCGAGCTGCTGTCCAACGTCTGCCGCCACCGCCAGGCGCTGATGCTGGGCGGCACCACCGGCAACGTCACCGGCGCCGGCCCGCAGCACATCAGCGGCAACCTGCGCGGCACCGGCGGCAATATCGTCTGCCCGCTGCATCGCTGGACCTACAAGGCCGACGGCAAGCTGCTGGGCGCACCGCAGTTCGACAGCTCGCCGTGCCTGGATCTCGAGCGCTTCCCGCTGCAGGACTGCCACGGCCTGCTGTTCGAAGGCCGGCGCGATCCGGCCCGCGACCTGGCCGCGCTGTTCCAGCGACCCGAATTCGATTTTTCGGACTACGTGCTCGATCACGTCGAGATCCACCAGTGCAACTACAACTGGAAGACCTTCATCGAGGTCTATCTCGAGGATTACCACGTCGGCCCGTTCCATCCGGGGCTGGGCCGCTTCGTCACCTGCGACGACCTCAGCTGGGAGATGGGCGACTGGTACAGCATGCAGCGCGTCGGCGTGCACGATGCGCTGGGCCAGCCGGGCTCGGACATCTACCGCAAGTGGCATGACATCCTGCTGCAGTACCGCGACGGCCAGGCGCCCGACTTCGGCGCGATCTGGGTGACCTATTTCCCGACCCACATGATCGAGCTCTACCCGCACGTGCTGGTGCTGTCGACGCTGTATCCGCGCGGACCGCAGGACACCGTCAACGTGGTCGAGTTCTACTACCCCGAGGAAATCGCCGCCTTCGAGCGCGAGTTCGTCGAGGCGCAGCGGGCGGCCTACATGGAGACCGCGGTCGAGGACGACGAGATCGCCGAACGCATGGACGCCGGCCGTCTGGCCCTGATGAAGCGCGGCGTCACCGAATCCGGCCCTTATCAGTCGCCGATGGAAGACGGCATGCAGCACTTCCACGAGTGGTATCGGCGCGTCATGCAAGAGCCGCCGGCCTAAACCCCCAGGGCCTGCGCGACGGTGTGTTCGCCGATCGCCAGGCCTGGCTTGGCTGCGCCGCAAGGCGGCCCGCCGGCTAGCTTTGCGGCGGGGCTGCCGACGCCGCCTGCCGCGCGGCGCGCCGCACCGCCTCGCGGGTTTCCTTGAGCGTGCGCCAGATCGACAGCAGCCCGGCGGCGATGATGCAGAACATGCCCAGCCACGCCAGCGTGTCAGGGTGTTCCTGCCAGATCAGCGAGCCCAGCAAGGCCGCGAAGATGATGGTGGTGTATTGCAATGCCGCGGTCAGCAGCGCCGAGCCGGCGCCGAAGGCGCGTGTCATCGCCAGTTGGCCGACCATGCCGGACAGGCCGACCCCGGCCAGGCACAGCACGCCCTGCCAGTCGAGCGGATGCCAGCCCAGCACCCAGACGCCGACCAGGCTGCTCAGGCACACCGCGATCGAGAACACCAATACCGTGCGCCATTCGGCCTCGCCGAGCCGGCCGAGTTCGCGGATCTGCATCATCGCGACCGCCGACAGCGCGCCGGCGCCCAGGCCCAGCGCGGCGGGCAGCCACTGCTCGCCGGTGATGCTGGGACGCAGCACCGTCAACACGCCAAGAAACCCTATGGCGACCGCGAAGATGCGCCAGCCATCGCGGCCGGCGCCACCCCAACCCAGCATCCAGCAGGCGATGAACAGCGGCGCGGTGTAGTTCAGGCTGGTGGCGGTCGACAGCGGCAGGTACGAAATGGCGACAAAACCCAGCCACATCGAACTGACACCGGACAGATTTCGCTTGACGTGCGGCGTCCAGGCGCGCGGCAGGATCGACAGATGGCCGACACGGGCCCAGATGATCAGCAGGACGACGGACGGCAGGCCGCGAAACAGCACCACCTGTGCCAGGGTGGCCCCCCCTTCGGTCGAGAGCTTAACGAAAGCCCCCATCAGGGCGAACATGGCGGACGCCAGAAGCATCCAAAGAGCCTGCATTGCTAGGGTTACCCGGTTGATCGGTAATTTTTAAATGAGCCACTACTATACTCCTGCCTTGCAAGGGGGCCGTTCGCCCCCATGTAGCGTGTCGGGCGTGTTTGCGGGAACCGCCCAGCACCCTGCCAGTCCAAATCCGGCCGGTGTCGTCGCGCTGCGCGAGGCCCTGCGCCGCGCCGGCCAGCGGGCCGGTGCGCGGCGGGGCAGGCACGGAGCCGGAACCACCTTTCAAGAAGGGAAACAACAAGCATGAAACGCATCGTCCTTTTCCTGATGACCAACATCGCGGTCATGATCGTGCTCAGCGCCACCTTGCGCATTCTGGGCGTCGATCGTTACATCACCGCCCAAGGTCTGAATGTGCAGGCCTTGCTGGTCTTCTCGGCCGTGATCGGCTTCACCGGCGCCATCATCTCGCTGCTGATCAGCAAGCGCATGGCCAAATGGAGCACCGGCGCGCGCGTGATCGACCCGAACGCGCCCAACGGCGCGCGCGAGGTCTGGCTGCTCGATACCGTGCACCAGCTGGCCGACCGCGCCGGCGTGGGCCGGCCCGAGGTCGCCATCTACGACGGCGAGCCCAACGCCTTCGCCACCGGCGCATTCAAGAACGACTCGCTGGTCGCGGTGTCGACCGGCCTGCTCGAATCGATGACCGAAGAGGAAGTCGCCGCGGTGCTGGCCCACGAGGTGGCCCACATCGCCAACGGCGACATGATCACGCTGACGCTGATCCAGGGCGTGGTCAACACCTTCGTCGTGTTCCTGGCGCGCGTGGTCGGCTATTTCGTCGACCGCGTGATCCTCAAGAACGAGCGCGGCGCCGGCCTGGGCTATTACGCCGTGGTGATCGTCTGTGAAATCATCTTCGGCATCCTGGCCTCGATCATCGTGGCCTGGTTCTCGCGCCAGCGCGAGTACCGCGCCGACGCCGGCGCCGCCCACCTGATGGGCTCGCGCGAACCGATGATGCGGGCGCTGGCCCGCCTGGGCGGTCTCGAGCCGGGCGAGCTGCCCAAGAGCTTCGAAGCCTCGGGCATCAGCGGCCGCCGCGCGGTCAGCGCGCTGTTCGCCTCGCACCCGCCGATCCAGGCACGCATCCAGGCGCTGGCAGCCTTGCGCTGAGCCGCCGCGGGGGCCGCACCCGGCGGCCCCTACCCCCGGACGTGAAAAAGCCGCCACGGCCTCGTGCCGTGGCGGCTTTCTTTTGGGCGCTGCGGGCAGCCTAGCCGGGGTGAGCGCGGCAGGGCCGGCGAGCGGCGGTCTTAGTGCCGATGCGCAGGTGCTGGTGCTTGTGCCGGTGCCGGTGCCGGTGCTGGTGCTGGTTCCAGTGCTGGCGCCGGTGCTGCGGGCGCCACCGGCGCGGTGGCCGGCTCGTGCAGATGGCCATGGTCATGGTCGTGATCGTGGCTGTGCGCGCCGCCATGGTCGTGGTTGTGCACGCCGACCGTGACGCCGTAGATCATCGCCACGCCCAGCCCCACCAGCGCCAGTTGCGGCACCGAGTCACGCAGGCTGATGCGCTCGTGCATCTGCGGCATCAGGTCGGCGATCGCGATGTACAGGAAGCTGCTGGCCGCCACCACCAGCAGATACGGCAACATGAACTGGAACTGCGCCAGCATGACGTAGCCGATGATGCCGCCCAGCGCCGAGCACAGGCTCGAGAACAGGATCAGCAGGAAGGCCCGCTCGCGCGACAGCCTGGCGTTCATCAGCACCACGAAGTCGCTGAGCTTGTGCGGCACTTCGTGCAGGATGATCGACGCCGCGGTCAGCACGCCCAGCCGCACGTCGGCCAGGAACGCCGCGGCGATCAGCACGCCGTCGCACAGGTTGTGCAGCGAGCTGCCGACCAGGATCAGCACGCCGCCGCGACCGGCCTCGTGGCGGTCGTGCCCGGCGTGATGGTGATGGCCGTCGCCCTCGTGGTGGTGGCTGTGGCGCAGCAGCGCGATCTTCTCGAGCACGAAAAAGCCCACCAGCGCCGCCAGCATCAGGCCGAACAGCGTGTGCGCATCCGGCCCGGCCTCGAAGGCCTCGGGCAGCAGGTGCAGCAGCGAGACGCCCAGCAGCACGCCGACCGACAGGCTGACCATGTGATGCAGGTAGCGGGCGAACAGCTGATAGGTGAGCCAGCGCGCGATCAGCAGCGCCAGCAGGCCGCCGGTGATGGCGGCGAGCACGATCCAAAGAAGCATGAAGGGGGCGGGAACCAGACGGTGGACGGAAACAGGCTTGAAATATTATATCGTTACCTGTTTGGCCGCCCGCCCCGTCTAGTGCGCGCTTTCCCAGCTCGGTCCGGCGCCGATCTCGACCAACAGCGGCACCTTGAGCTCGGCCACGCCGCACATCAGCGCCGGCACGCGCTCGCGCAGCAGCGCCTGCTCGTCGGCCGGCGCATCGAACACCAGTTCATCGTGCACCTGCATGACCATGCGGGTGCGCAGCCCTTCGGCCTGCAGCCAGTCTTGCACGGCGACCATGGCCAGCTTGACCAGGTCGGCCGCGGTGCCCTGCATCGGCGCGTTGATGGCGGCCCGCTCGGCAGCCTGGCGGCGCGGGCCCGAGCCGGCGCGCATGTCGGGCATCCACAGGCGCCGGCCGAACACGGTCTGCACATAGCCCAGCTCGCGCGCCTGCGACTTGGTGTCGGCCATGTACTGCGCGACGTTGGGATAACGGGCGAAGTAACGGTCGATATAGGCCTGCGCGGCGTCGCGGGTGATGCCCAGGTTGCTGGCCAGGCCGAAGGCGCCCATGCCGTAGATGAGGCCGAAGTTGATCGCCTTGGCGGCGCGGCGCTGCTCGACGCTGACCTGCTCGAGCGCGACGTTGAAGACCTCGGCCGCGGTGGCGCGGTGGATGTCCTCGCCGGCCATGAAGGCCCGCTGCAGGTTGGCGTCGTCCGAGACGTGCGCCATCACGCGCAGCTCGATCTGCGAATAGTCGGCCGACACGATCACGCCGTCGGTGGCGACGAAGGCCTCGCGCACGCGCCGGCCGGCCGCGGTGCGCACCGGGATGTTCTGCAGGTTGGGATCGGACGAGGCCAGCCGGCCGGTGATGACCGCGGCCTGCGCGTAGTGGGTGTGCACCCGCTGGGTGGCCGGATTGACCATGCGCGGCAGCTTGTCGGTATAGGTCGACTTGAGCTTGGACAGGCCGCGGTAGTCGAGCAGCGCGCGCGGCAGCGGATAGTCCTGCGCCAGCTTGCTCAGCACGTCTTCGTCGGTCGACGGCGCGCCGCTGGCGGTCTTGCGCACCACCGGCAGGCCCATGCGGCCGAACAGGATCTCGCCCAGCTGTTTGGGTGAATTGAGATTGAACGGCTGGCCGGCGAGCTCGTAGGCCAACTGCTCGATGCGCAGCATCTCCTGGCCCAACGTGTTGCTCTGGCGCGCCAGCTCGGCGCTGTCGATGCGCACGCCGTTGCGTTCGATCACGAACAGCACGCGCGAGACCTCGAGCTCGAGCCGGTAGGTGCTTTCGAGGCCGGGCTCGGCCGCGACCTTGGGACGCAGCAGCTGGTGCAGCGCCAGCGTGAAGTCGGCGTCCTCGCAGGCATAGTGCGCGGCCTGCTCGACCGCCACTTCGTCGAAGCCGATCTGCTGCGCGCCCTTGCCGCACAGCTGCTCGTAGGACAGGCCGCTGCGGCCCAGCCAGCGCTGCGCCAGTTCGGCCAGGCTGACGCTGCGATGCGATTCGAGCACGTAGCCCTGCAGCATGGTGTCCTCGGCCACGCCGGCCAGCGCGATGCCGGCATTGGCGAACACGTGGCTGTCGTACTTGGCGTGATGCAGCAGCTTGGCCGCGCCGGCATTCTCGAGCCAGGGCTTCAGACGCGCCAGCACCTCGTCGCGCGGCAACTGCTGCGGCGCGTCCGGGCCGCGGTGGGCCAAGGGGATGTAGCAGGCCTGGCCCGGCTGCACCGCCAGCGACAGGCCGACGATGCGCGCCTGCATGCCGTCCAGCGAGGTGGTTTCGGTATCGAGCGCGGTCAGCTCGGCGGCCTCGATGCGCTGCAGCCAGTCGTCGAAAGCGGCCCAGTCGGTGACGGTCTGGTAGTCGATCTGCGCCGGCGCCGCCGGCACCTCTTCGGCCACCACCCGCGCGTCGCCGACCGGCAACCGGTCGGCCTCGCCGCTGATCTCGCGCAGCCAGGTGCGAAAGCCGTAACGGTCGTACAAGGACATCAACGCGGGCACGTCGGGCGCGCGCGGCTCGAGCACCGAAAAATCCGGCACCGTCTCGGCCAGGTCGCAGTCGGTCTTGACCGTCAACAGCTTGCGCGTCATGTCGAACAGCGGGATCGCGGTGCGCAGGTTGGCGCCGGCCACGCCCTTGATGCCGTCGGCGGCGGCCACCAGCGCCTCGATCGAACCGTGTTCGCCCAGCCACTTGGCGGCCGTCTTGGGGCCGACCTTCTGCACGCCGGGCACGTTGTCGACGGTGTCGCCGACCAGCATCAGGTAATCGACGATGCGCTCGGGCGGCACGCCGAACTTGGCGTTCACGCCCGGTACGTCGAGCGTCTCGCCGCTCATGGTGTTGACCAGCGTGACGTGCGGATTGACCAGTTGCGCCAGATCCTTGTCGCCGGTCGAAATCACCGTGTGGATGCCCTGCGCGGCGGCCTGCTGCGCCAGCGTGCCGATCACGTCGTCGGCCTCGACACCCTCGACCGCCAGCACGTGCCAGCCGAGCGCGCGCACGGTCTGGTGGATCACGTCGACCTGTTGTGCCAGTTCTTCGGGCATCGACGGCCGGTTGGCCTTGTAGTCGGTGTAGATATCGTCGCGAAACGTTTTGCCACGAGCATCGAACACGCATGCTGCATACTGTGCCTTGTAGTCCGGCACCAGGCGCCGCAGCATGTTGATGACGCCATACAGAGCGCCCGTGGGCTCGCCCTGCGCGTTGCGCAGGTCGGGCATGGCATGGAACGCACGGTAGAGGTAGCTGGAGCCATCCACCAGCAACAAGGTTTTTTTCATGGTTACTAAGCAAAAGACGGGCACGCCGGCTGAGCGGCAGATACCCGGGATTATCTCAGAGATAAGTCATGCGGCCGACGTGCTGGCCGATCTGGGCCCGGCGGTCAGCGTATTCGGCAGCGCGCGCATCCGCCGCGACTCGCCGTATTACGAAACCGCCGAACAGGTCAGCGCGATGCTGGCGCGGGCCGGTTTCGCGGTGATCGCCGGCGGCGGCCCGGGCATCATGGAAGCGGCCAACAAGGGCGCCATCGAAGCGGGCGGCACCAGCGTCGGACTGAACATCGTGCTGCCGCACGAGGCCAGCAGCAACGGCTATCAATCGATCGAGCTGCAGTTCGAGCACTTCTACTCGCGCAAGGCGACGTTCTTCATGCACAGCGCCGCCTACGTGGCGCTGCCGGGCGGCTTCGGCACGCTGGACGAGCTGTTCGAGGCGCTGACGCTGGTGCAGACCGGCAAGGTGCTGCCGGCGCCGGTGATCCTGATGGGCAGCGAATTCTGGCAAGGCATGGCCGACTGGATCGGCAAGGAACTGCTCGGCCACGGCACCATCGGGCCCCGCGATCAGGCGCTGTTCGTGATCGAGGACGATCCGGCCCGCGTGGTCGAACTTATCGTGGCGCACCATGATCGCCACAAGACCTCCGACGACGTCGAGCCTGCGCTTCCGACCAGTTAGAACGCGGTCAGAAAAAAACCCGCCGGGCATCGCTGCCGCGGCGGGTTTTTCAGCCGCTCAAGGCTGCTTACGCGCCTTCGCGCGATGCGCGGCGGCGCTCGTGCTCTTGCAGGTAGCGCTTGCGCAGGCGGATCGACTTGGGCGTGATCTCGACCAGTTCGTCGTCATCGATGAATTCGACGGCGTACTCGAGCGACATCTGGATCGGCGGCACCAGGCGCACGGCTTCGTCGGTGCCCGAGGCGCGCACGTTGGTCAGCTGCTTGCCCTTGATCGGATTGACGACCAGGTCGTTGTCACGGCTGTGGATGCCGATGATCATGCCTTCGTACAGCGGCTCGCCCGGGTTGACGAACATGCGGCCGCGGTCCTGCAGCTTCCACAGCGCATAGGCCACGGCATCGCCGTTGTCCTGGCTGATCAGCACGCCGTTGCGGCGCTCGCCGATCGCGCCGTCACGCAGCGGACCGTACTCGTGGAAGATGTGGCTCATCAGGCCGGTGCCGCGCGTGAGCGTCAGGAACTCGTTCTGGAAGCCGATCAGGCCACGGGCCGGGATGATGTATTCGAGGCGGGTGCGGCCACGGCCGTCCGGCTGCATGTCCTGCAGGTCGCCCTTGCGGCGGCCCAGTTCTTCCATCACGCCGCCCTGGTGGGCGTCTTCGACGTCGACGGTCAGCGATTCGAACGGCTCGGACTTGACGCCGTCGATCTCCTTGAACACCACGCGCGGGCGCGACACGGCCAGCTCGTAGCCTTCACGGCGCATGGTTTCCAGCAGGATGGTCAGGTGCAGTTCGCCACGGCCCGAGACCTCGAAGACGGTGTCGTCGCCGGTATCGCGCACGCGCAGCGCCACGTTCGACTTCAGTTCGCGATCAAGGCGATCACGGATCTGGCGGCTGGTGACGAACTTGCCTTCCCGGCCGGCCAGCGGCGAGGTGTTGACCATGAAGTTCATCGTCAGCGTCGGCTCGTCGATGCGCAGCACCGGCAGCGCCTCGGGCGTGGCGACGTCGGTGACGGTGCTGCCGATGCCGATTTCCTCGATACCGTTGATCAGCACGATGTCGCCGGCTTCGGCTTCATCGACGACCACGCGCTCGAGGCCACGGAACTTCAGCACCTGGTTGATGCGACCCTTGCCGATCGCGCCTTCCGGACCGAAGCGATGCGCCACTTCCATGCCGGGGCGGATGCGGCCACGGTTGATGCGGCCCACGCCGATCTTGCCGACGTAGCTGTTGTAGTCCAGCGAGATGATCTGCATCTGCAGCGGCGCATTGGGATCGTCGTCGCGCTGCGGCACGTGCGACAGGATCGCCTCGAACAGCGGACGCATGTCGCCGTCGCGCACGTCGGCGCTCAGGCCGGCGTAGCCCGACAGGCCCGAGGCGTAGACCACCGGGAAGTCCAGCTGCTCTTCGGTGGCGCCCAGCTTGTCGAACAGTTCGAAGGTGGCGTTGATGACGAAGTCGGGGCGCGCGCCCGGACGGTCGATCTTGTTGACCACGACGATGGGCTTGAGGCCCAGCGCCAGCGCCTTGCGCGTCACGAAGATGGTCTGCGGCATCGGGCCTTCGACCGCGTCCACCAGCAGCAGCACGCCGTCGACCATCGACAGCACGCGCTCGACCTCGCCGCCGAAGTCGGCGTGGCCCGGGGTGTCGACGATGTTGATGTGCGTGCCTTCGTATTCGACCGCGCAGTTCTTGGCCAGAATCGTGATGCCGCGTTCCTTTTCGAGATCGTTCGAGTCCATCACGCGTTCGGTGACGGCCTGGTTCTCGCGGAAGGTGCCCGACTGACGCAGCAGCTGGTCGACCAGCGTGGTCTTGCCGTGGTCGACGTGGGCGATGATGGCGACGTTGCGCAAAGCGCGTGACATAGCAGGTCCTTTAATGTTCATTCTTGACGGGCATCAGGCCCGCCGGCAATTCGGTCAGGCCCACCAGGGCCGTCGTGGGTTCGGGCATGGCCTGCAGCGCTTCCAGGGCGATCGCGTCATCGAGCCGGAAAGGCCCGACCTGGGTGCGCCGCAAGGCCGTTAAATGGGCGCCGCAGCCCAACGCCCGCCCGATGTCCTGGGCCAGCGTGCGCACGTAGGTGCCCTTGCTGCACGCCAGGTCCATCACCGCCAGCCTGCCGTCGAACGACAGCAGCTCGAGGCTGTGGATGGTGATCTGGCGCGGTGCGCGTTCGAGCTCGATGCCCGCCCGCGCGTATTCGTACAACGGTTTGCCGTCGCGTTTCAAGGCCGAATACATCGGCGGCACCTGTTCGATGCTACCGACGAAACGTGACATTGCGTCGCGCAGCGCCTGCTCGGAGACGCCGGCGAAATCCGCGCCGGCCGAGCTGACCACGTTGCCGGTCAGGTCGCCGCTGTCGGTCTCCTCGCCCAGCGAGACGGTGGCGCGGTAGCCCTTGTCGGCATTGAGCATCGCGCCGCAGATCTTGGTGGCGCGGCCCATGCAGCAGATCAGCAGGCCGGTCGCGAACGGATCGAGCGTGCCGGTGTGGCCCGCCTTGGCCGCGTCGAGCGTGCGTTTGGCGCGCTGCAAGGCGTGGTTGCTCGACAGGCCTTCAGGCTTGTCCAGCAGCAACACACCGTCGAGCGCGACTCCGCGTCGTCGTCTGGCCATCGTTTCTGATCCGGAAAAAAAGCGATGCCAGTCCGTTCAGGACTGGTCGTCGGGCTCGTCGGGGGCGCGCTTGCGGACTGCCTGGGCGTCGGCGGACGGGTCGGGATCGACGGCCTCGCCGACGGCCGGGCCGCTGTTGGCACGATCGATCAGCTGCGACATCTCGATGCCGCGCACGATCTGCTCGTCGTGATGGAAATGCAATGTCGGCACGGTGTGGATGTGCAACATCTTGAACAACTGCGAGTGCAGCCAGCCGGCCTTCTCGCGCAGTGCCGTGGTCGCCGTGTCGGGCTCGGCGCCCAATACGGTGAAGTAGACCTTGGCATGCGCGTAGTCGGCCGACAGCTCGACACCCGAAAGCGTGATGAGCCCGGCGCGGGATACATCGATCTCGCGCTGGATCAGCACCGCCAGATCCTTCTGGATCTGTTCGGCCAACCGCAGATTGCGGCCGGGGATGGACTTGCTCTTGTGCCGGCTCATCGATTACAGGGTCCGGGCGATTTCCTTGATCTCGAAGACTTCGAGCTGATCGCCCACTTCGATTTCATTGTTGTTGCGCAGCGTCAGGCCGCAGTCGAAGCCCGAGCGCACTTCCTTGACGTCGTCCTTGAAGCGGCGCAGCGAATCGAGCATGCCGGTCCATTGCACGACGTTGTTGCGCAACAGGCGGACCTGCGAGTCGCGGCGAACGATGCCGTCGAGCACCATGCAGCCGGCGATGTTGCCGATACGCGAGATCGAGTAGACCTCGCGGATCTCGACCAGGCCGATGACCTCTTCGCGCTTTTCGGGCGCGAGCATGCCGGACATCGCGGCCTTCACCTCGTCGACCGCGTCGTAGATGATGTTGTAGTAGCGCAGGTCGACGTCGTTGGACTCGGCCAGTTTCTTGGCGCTTTGATCGGCACGCACGTTGAAGCCGATGACCACGGCACCCGACGCGATGGCCAGGTTGACGTCGCTTTCGGACACGCCACCGACCGCTGCGTGCACCACCTGCACCCGCACCTCGGAGGTCGACAGCTTGGTCAGCGCGGCCACCAGGGCCTCTTGCGAACCCTGCACGTCGGTCTTGACGATTAGCGACAGCGTCTGCAGGCCCTCGCCCAGGTTGTCGAACATCGACTCGAGCTTGGCGGCCTGCTGGCGGGCCAGCTTGACGTCGCGGAACTTGCCCTGGCGGAACAGCGCAATTTCGCGCGCCTTGCGTTCGTCGGCCAGCGCCATCAGTTCGTCGCCGGCGGCCGGCACTTCGGTCAGGCCCTGGATCTCGACCGGGATCGACGGACCGGCCGACGTCACCGGCTTGCCGTTCTCGTCGAGCATGGCGCGCACCCGGCCGTAGCTGGCACCGGCCAGCACCACGTCGCCGCGGTTCAGCGTGCCGCTCTGCACCAGGATGGTCGCCACCGGACCGCGACCCTTGTCCAGGCGCGCTTCGATGACCAGGCCCTTGGCAGGCGCCTCGACCGGTGCCTTGAGCTCGAGGATCTCGGCTTGCAGCAACACGTTCTCGAGCAGGTCGTCGATGCCCTGGCCGGTCTTGGCCGACACCGGCACGAAGGGCACGTCGCCGCCGTATTCTTCCGGCACGACTTCCTCGGCGACCAGTTCCTGCTTGACGCGGTCGGGATTGGCGTCGGGCTTGTCGATCTTGTTGATCGCCACCACCAGCGGCACGCCGGCGGCCTTGGCGTGGTGGATGGCTTCACGGGTCTGCGGCATCACGCCGTCGTCCGAGGCCACCACCAGGATCACGATGTCGGTCGCCTTGGCGCCGCGGGCACGCATGGCGGTGAACGCCTCGTGGCCCGGGGTGTCCAGGAAGGTGACCATGCCACGCTCGGTTTCGACGTGGTACGCGCCGATGTGCTGGGTGATGCCGCCGGCTTCGCCCGCGGCGACCTTGGCGCGGCGGATGTAGTCCAGCAGCGAGGTCTTGCCGTGGTCGACGTGGCCCATGACGGTGACGACCGGCGCACGCGACTGCACTTCGCCTTCGGCGTGCGGCGTTTCGTCCAGGAAGGCCTCGGGATCGTCGAGCTTGGCGGCGATCGCCTTGTGGCCGAGTTCCTCGACCAGGATCATCGCGGTCTCTTGGTCGAGCACCTGGTTGATCGTGACCATCTGGCCCAGCTTCATCAGATGTTTGATGACCTCGGCGGCCTTGACCGACATCTTGTGGGCCAGATCGGCCACCGTGATGGTCTCGGGCACGTGGACTTCGCGCTGGATGAATTCGGCCGGCGCTTGCTGCGAATTGGATTGCTGGGCCTGGTTGCGGCTGTTGCGGCCACCGCCCTTGCCCGACTTGCCGCCGCCCTTGCCGGCGCGCCAGCCATCACGGCTGGCCGGTGCGGCGGGCTTGTCGGCAGGCTTCTTGCGCGACGCGTCGTCGGACCAGCTCGACGACACCTCGGAGGTCTTGATGGTCTTCTTGCCAGCGGCATCGGGCTTGGCGTCTTTCTTGACGCCAGCCTTGGCGGCCGTGGCGGGCTTGTGCAGCGTGCCGGTGATGCCGGCGCCGGCGGCGGGCGCCTCGGGTTCGGGCGCGCGCAGCACCTTGCGCGGACGATTGAGCATCTCGCGCAGCGCGGCGGCTTCGGCTTCGGCGGCGCGGCGGGCTTCGTCACGGCCGACGGCCGGTG
>JAEZBO010000209.1 GCA_023427085.1 Pseudomonadota bacterium | reverse complement strand
TGGGCTCGGTGATGTGTATAAGAGAATGGCACCGGGGCGGGCGTGGCCGCGACCGGGACCGGCGTGCCTGCCGCCGCGCCGCTGCCCGACAGTTGCAGGGTCTGGCCGATGCGCAGGTGGTTCACGTCGGTGATGTTGTTCCAGCGAGCCAGGTCGTTGGGGTTGACGTTATGGGCACGGGCGATCTGGAACAGCGTGTCGCGCGGTTTGACCACGTAGGTGCTGCCCACCGCGGGTGCCGTGCCGGTCGGCGTGGTCGACTGCTCGGCCAGGTCGACGATCGGCGCGCGCTTTTGCGAGGCGCAACCGGCCAGCACCAGCGCCATGGCCAGGGCGGCCATGACGGCGCGGCCACCGGCCAGGGCCGGGCGTTGATGGGTGTCGGTCAGAGCGAGCTGCCCGTCGAGCATACGATTCTCCTGTTTGCTCACGATTGTATTCCGGCCCGCAGCGGCACGAAGCGGACGGCTTCGAGCTCGGTGCGCACCCAGGTGGCCGGGCCGGTCCGTTCGACCAGCACCAGCCGTTGTTGCGTGCCGCCTTCGGGCGCGATCAGCCGGCCGCCCACCGCCAGTTGTTCGAGCAGTGCGCGCGGGATCTGCATGCCGGCGGCGGCCACAACGATAGCATCGAACGGCGCGGCGCTGGGCGCACCGGCCATGCCATCGCCGAACGACAGCTTGACGCGGAACAAACGCAGTTGCCGCAGCCGCTGGCGGGCGGTTTCGTAGAGGCCCTTGATGCGCTCGATGGCGTGCACTTCCTTGACCACCTGTGCCAGCACCGCGGCCTGGTAACCGCAACCGGCGCCCACTTCGAGCACCTTGGCCGGCGCCCGATCGCGGCAGACCGCCGAGATCATGTGGGCGACCACCCACGGTTGCGAGATGGTCTGGCCGAAGCCGATCGGCAGCGCCGCGTCCTCGTAGGCGCGGCTGGCCAGCGCCTCGTCGACGAAATGGTGGCGCGGCACGGCCATCATGGCGTCCAGCACCCGTTCGTCGACGATGCCCTGCTGGCGCAGCCGCTGCACCATGGCCGCGCGCATGCGGTCGGAATTCAGGCCCAGGTTGCCGGGCATGCCGGCCACCGAGATCGACGCCGGCACCGGCGCGGCCGGGCGTGCGGCGGCGGCCGTGGCGGGCGTGAGGATGCGGGTATTGCTGTTGCTGGTGGTCACGCCCTGGCTGGAGCCGCTGAAGGCGCCGGCCCGGTTGCGGCTGTTGCGCATCCACGCCAAGGGATCGTCGGGGCGCTTGCTCATAGCGGCTCGGCCCAGTCGCGCACCTGCCCGAGCTGCTCTTTGTGGGTCAGGTCCAGCCGCAGCGGCGTGATCGACACGATGCCCTGCGCAGTCGCATGGAAGTCGGTGCCGGGCGCGGCGTCGAGCGCGTTGCCGACCGCGCCGATCCAGTAGACCGTCTCGCCGTAGGGCGTGGTCGAGCGCACCACCGGCTCGGACGGATGGCGCTTGCCCAGCCGCGTGACCTCGATGCGGCGCAACGATTCGAGCGGCAGGTTGGGGATGTTGACGTTGAGCAGCACCGGCGCGGCCAGCGGCTCGGCGATCTGCCGCTCGACCACCCGGCGCGCCACCTGCGCGGCCGCCTCGATGTGTTCCCAGCCCTTGGTGACCTGCGAGAACGCGATGGCCGGGATGCCGAACAGATAACCTTCGGTGGCGGCCGCCACGGTGCCGGAATACAGCGTGTCGTCGCCCATGTTGGCGCCGTTGTTGATGCCCGAGACGATCAGGTCGGGCCGCTCGTCGAGCAGGCCGGTCAGCGCGACGTGCACGCAGTCGGACGGCGTGCCGTTGACGTAATAGAAGCCGTTGGCCGCCTGGCGCACCGCCAGCGGCCGGTTCAGCGTCAGCGAATTGGACGCGCCGCTGTGGTTGGTCTCGGGCGCCACCACCGTCAACTTGCCCAGGCCGTTCAGCGCGGCGGCCAGGGCCTCGAGGCCGGTAGCGGTGTAGCCGTCGTCGTTGGAAACCAGGATGTGCATGCTGCGACCCGAAAAAAAGCGTGACCGAACGCAGCCGATTGTACCTGCTCGTTCGACGCCGCCGGGCCCGCCGGCAGGACGGTAGAATTCGCCCACATCAAGAAAAGAGGCCTGGAGCCCGCGACATGATCGAATCCCCTTCCCTGCTGACCGTCCTGGCCGCCGTGGCGGCCGCCTACCTGCTCGGCTCGGTGCCGTTCGCCGTGGTGGTCAGCCGCCTGATGGGCCTGCAGGACCCGCGCAGCTACGGCTCGGGCAACCCGGGCGCGACCAACGTGCTGCGCACCGGCAACAAGCTGGCCGCCGCGCTGACGCTGCTGGGCGATGCGGCCAAAGGGTGGCTGGCGGTCTGGCTGGCGATGCGTTTCGGCCCCCAGATCGGCTTCGGCTCGACGCAGATCGCGCTGATCGCGCTGGCGGTGTTCCTCGGCCACCTGTATCCGATCTTCCTGCGCTTCCAGGGTGGCAAGGGCGTGGCGACCGCGCTGGGCGTGCTGCTGGCGCTGCAGCCGTGGCTGGCGGCCGCGACCGCCGCCACCTGGCTGCTGGTGGCGTTCTTCCTGCGCTATTCGTCGCTGGCGGCGCTGATCGCCGCGCTGTTCGCCCCGGTCTACTACGTGTTCGGCTCGGGCGTGGCCTGGTATGCCTCGCCGCCGATCGGCGTGGCGATCGCGGCGATCTCGCTGCTGCTGATCTACCGTCATCGCGCCAACATCTCGCGCCTGCTGGCCGGCACCGAAAGCCGGATCGGCAGCAAGAAAAAATAAGGCGCCGCGCCCCTCAGGCCGGCGCGCCGGCCTGGATGTCCTCGAGACCCCAGCGCGGCCTGACGGTGAAGCCGTGGCCATGCGAGTCGGCCAGGCTGGCGCTCTCCAACCCCGCACGCACTCGCTGCGCGGCCGCGAACGCGATCATCGCGCCATTGTCGGTACACAGCTCGAGCGGCGGAAAAAACGCCTGCCCCCCCAGCGGCGCGAGCGCCTGCGCCAGCCGCTCGCGCAACAGGCTGTTGGCGCCGACGCCGCCGGCCACCACCAGGCGCTTGAGGCGCGACTGCCGCAAGGCCTTGGCCGACTTGGCCACCAGCACCTCGACGATCGCCTGCTGCGTCGCCGCGGCCAGGTCGGCCGCCAGCGTGGGCGACTCCTGGCCCTGCGCGCGGGCGGCCTTGAGCCGGGTCATCACCGCGGTCTTGAGGCCGCTGAAACTGAAGTCCAGGTCGCCGCTGTGCAGCATCGGCCGCGGCAGTTCGATGCCGGCCGGATCGCCCGAGGCGGCCAGCCGCGACAGCGCGGGTCCGCCCGGATACCCCAGCCCGAGCAGCTTGGCGGTCTTGTCGAAGGCCTCGCCGGCGGCGTCGTCGAGCGTCTCGCCCAGCAGCGCATAACGCCCCACCCCGTCGACCCGCATCAACTGCGTGTGGCCGCCGGACACCAGCAGCGCGACGAACGGGAAGGTAGGGACCGGATCGGCCAGCAAGGGCGACAGCAGGTGCCCTTCGAGGTGATGGATGGGAATTGCCGGGATGCCGCGCGCCCAGGCCAGCGAGCGGGCGAAGCTCGCGCCCACCAGCAACGCGCCGGCCAGCCCGGGGCCGGCCGTGTAGGCGACCGCGCCGATGTCCTCGAGCGTCAGGCCGGCCTGCGCCAGCACCTGGCGCGACAGCGGCAGCACGCGGCGGATGTGGTCGCGCGACGCGAGCTCGGGCACCACGCCGCCGAAGGCCTCGTGCATGGCCGCCTGCGTGTGCAGGGCGTGGGCCAGCAGGCCACGTTCGGTGCAGACGGCGGCCACGCCGGTCTCGTCACAGGAGCTTTCAAAACCTAGAATGATCATGGCGCAGGATTTTACTGTGTCGAACGCCCGGTGCCCGGGCCGGATCGTCTGCCGCCGCCCGCGAGCCACCTTGCCGCGCAGGTCCGGCCGTTCCCCGATTGATTCATTTTTGCAACAGCTAGCTTCCAAGACCATGCTCGAAAAACTCTTCAAACTGCGTGAGCACGCCACCTCGGTGCGCACCGAGACCATCGCCGGCCTGACCACCTTCCTGACGATGTCCTACATCATCTTCGTCAACCCGGACATCCTCTCGAGCACCGGCATGGACCGCAACGCCGTGTTCGTGGCGACCTGCCTGGCGGCCGCGCTGGGTTCGCTGATCATGGCGCTGCTGGCCAACTGGCCGATCGGCATGGCGCCCGGCATGGGCCTGAACGCGTTCTTCGCCTTCACCGTGGTCGGCGCGATGGGCTACAGCTGGCAGCAGGCGCTGGGCGCGGTGTTCGTGTCGGGGGTGATCTTCCTGATCCTGACGGTCACGCGGGTGCGCAGCTGGTTGATCGCCGGCATCCCCCGTTCATTGCGCAGCGCGATCGCGGCAGGTATCGGCCTGTTCCTGGCGATCATCGCGCTCAGCAGCGCCGGCATCGTGGTCGCCAACCCGGCGACCAAGGTGGCGCTGGGCGATCTGCGCGAGCCGGGCCCGCTGCTGGCCATCCTGGGTTTCTTCATCATCGCCGCGCTAGACGCCATGCGGGTGCGCGGCGCCATCCTGATCGGCATCCTGGCGATCACGGTGCTGTCGATGCTGCTGGGCCTGACGCCGTTCCAGGGCGTGTTCTCGACGCCGCCCAGCCTGGCGCCGACCTTCATGCAGTTGGACATCATGGGCGTGCTGCAGACCGGCTTCCTGCACGTGATCCTGGTGTTCGTGCTGGTCGAGGTGTTCGACGCCACCGGCACGCTGATCGGCGTGGCCAAGCGCGCCGGCTTGGTCAACGACCATCAGCCCGCCAGGCTGGGACGGCCGCTGCTGGCCGACAGCACCGCGATCGTGGCCGGCTCGATGCTGGGCACCAGCAGCACCACCGCCTATGTCGAAAGCGCCTCCGGCGTGCAGGCCGGCGGCCGCACCGGCCTGACGGCGCTGGTGGTGGCGCTGCTGTTCCTGGCGGCCCTGTTCATCTCGCCGCTGGCCGCTTCGGTGCCGGCCTACGCCACCGCGCCGGCCCTGCTGTACGTGGCCGGACTGATGATGCGCGAACTGATCGACATCGAGTGGGACGACGTCACCGAAGCGACGCCGGCGGCCCTGACCGCGCTGGTCATGCCGTTCACGTACTCGATCGCCAACGGGCTGGCGTTCGGTTTCATCAGCTACGTGGTGCTCAAGGCAGTCACCGGCAAGGCCCGCCAGGTGCATCCGTCGATGTGGCTGGTGGCCGCGCTGTTCGTGATCCGCTATGCGTTCTTTCCGGAGTAAGGCTGCCACTGCCCGCGCCCGCGCGTCAGGTCGTTGACCAGCGCCTCGAGCGCGTCGCGCTCGGCCTGCGCGATCGCCAGGCTCAGGCGCGCGCCGGTGGCCTCGAAGCTTTCGAGTTCGATCGCCGCGCCGGCCTGCTGCACGCGCGCCTTGAGCAGGGCCAGGTCGGCATAGTCGACAAAACAGCTGGCGCGGGCCAGGTCCCGCTTGAGCAGGCGCGGCGCGGCGCGCAGGCACTGCGCGGCGCAGCCCCCGTAGGCCCGCATCAGACCGCCGGCGCCCAGCTTGATGCCGCCGAACCAGCGGATCACCAGCACCGCGACATCGTCCAGGCCCTGGCCGTCGATGGCCTGCAGTATCGGTTTGCCGGCCGTGCCGGCCGGCTCGCCATCGTCATTGAAACGATATTGCTGGCCGATCCGGTAGGCCCAGCAGTTGTGCGTGGCGGCCGGATCGGCCAGGCGCGCAACGAAGGCCAGCGCCTCGTCGACGCTGTCGACCGGCGCCGCGTGCACCACGAAACGGCTCTTGCGGATCTCCTGGTCGTGGCGCTGGACCGCGGCCAGGGTCTGCCGGTCGGCCAAGGTCTGGGCGCCGCTTACGCGGTCTCGCGCGAAGCCAGGAACTCTTCGTAGTTGCCGCGGTAGTCTTCGACGCGGCCCCCGGCGTTGACCTCGAAGATGCGCGTGGCCAGGCCCGAGACGAACTCGCGGTCGTGCGACACGAACACCAGCGTGCCCTCGAACTTCTCAAGCGCGAACTGCAACGACTCGATCGATTCCATGTCCAGGTGGTTGGTCGGCTCGTCCATCAGCAGCACGTTGTGGCGGCCCAGCATCAGGCGGCCGAAGCTCATGCGGTTCTTTTCGCCGCCCGACAGCACCCGCACGGCCTTGGGCAGGTCGTCGCCCGAGAACAGCAGGCGGCCCAGCACCGAGCGCATCGACTGGTCGTCGTCGCCCGGCTGGCGGTAATGGCTCATCCAGTCGAACAGGTTGTCGTCGGACGCGAACTGGTCGGAGACGTCCTGCGCCATGTAGCCCAGGTCGGCGTTCTCGGACCACTTGACGGTGCCGCGGTCGGGCGCGAGATCGCCGGCCAGCATGCGCAGCAGCGTGGTCTTGCCGACGCCGTTGGCGCCGATGATGGCGATCTTCTCGCCGGCCTCGACCATGGCCGAGAAGTTCTGCACGATCGGCTTGTCGTAGGCCTTGGAGATGCCTTCGATCGTGACCGCCTGGCGGTGCATGACCTTGGCCTGCTCGAAGCGGATGAAGGGGTTCTGGCGCGACGAGGGCTTGACCTCGACGGCCTCGGCCTTGATGCGGTCGATCTGCTTCAGGCGCGAGGTGGCCTGGCGGGCCTTGGACTTGTTGGCCGAGAAGCGGCGCACGAAGTCCTGCAGCTCGGTGATGCGTTCCTTGGCCTTGGCGTTCGAGGCCGAGACGCGTTCGCGCGCCTGCGTCGAGGCCAGCATGTAGTCGTCGTAGTTGCCCGGGTAGACGCGCAGCTCGCGGTAATCGAGGTCGGCCATGTGCGTGCACACTTCGTTGAGGAAGTGGCGATCGTGGCTGATGATGATCATCGTGCTCTGGTAGCCGTTCAGCACGCCCTCGAGCCAGCGGATGGTGTTGATGTCCAGGTTGTTGGTCGGCTCGTCCAGCAGCAGCACGTCGGGGTTCGAGAACAGCGCCTGCGCCAGCAGCACGCGCAGCTTCCAGCCCGGGGCGATCTCGCGCATCGGCAGCTGGTGCTGCTCGACCGGAATCTCCAGGCCCAGCAGCAGCTCGCCGGCACGCGCCTCGGCGGTATAGCCGTCGTACTCGGCGAACTTGGCCTCGAGGTCGGCGGCGCGCATGTAGTCGTCTTCGGTGGCCTCGGCGTTGGCGTAGATCGCGTCGCGCTCGGACATGGCCTGCCACATCTCGGTGTGGCCCATCATCACGACGTCGAGCACCCGCACGTCTTCGAAGGCGAACTGGTCCTGGCGCAGCTTGCCCAGCCGCACGCCGGGCTCGAGCGAGACGTTGCCAGCCGAAGACTCGAGGTCGCCCCCGATGATCTTCATGAAGGTGGACTTGCCCGATCCGTTGGCGCCGATCAGACCATAACGGTTGCCCTCCCCGAACTTGACCGAGACGTTCTCGAATAGCGGTTTGGGGCCGAACTGGATGGTGAGGTTTGCTGTGGAAATCACGATGATAGAAGACGAAATTCAGTGTAACGGGCGCTACACGACAGCCTGCCAGTGTAACGCGAGCGTTGCTTGTGCCCAACTGGTGTAACCGATGTAGCCAATCCCGCCCTTTGCCGCGCCGGGGCGTGCTATACCCCCTGTGCGGCCTGCATCACCGCTGCCGCTAGTCAGGAGAATGGGCCATGTTCACAACGCTGGAACTGGCGATTGGCCATCGCACTGCAACGATCTGGATGAACCGCGCCGACATGCGCAACGCCTTGAACGGCGTCATGATCGGCGAACTGACCCAGGCATTCGCCAACCTGGGCGACGACGACAACGTGCGCGCGATCGTGCTGGGCGGACGCGGCAGCGCGTTCTGCGCCGGCGCCGACCTGGCCTGGATCCGCGCCGCATCGTCCCATACCGCCGAAGAAGACCAGGCCGACGTCGAAGCGATGCGCCTGCTGCTGAGCACGATCAACGACTGCCCCAAACCGGTGGTCGCCCGCATCCACGGCGCCTGCATCGGCGCCGGCATGGGGCTGGCCGCCGTCTGCGACATCGCGGTCGCCGCGCGCACCGCCTCGTTCGGCCAGCCCGAAACCCGGCTGGGCCTGATGCCCGCCCTGACCGCGCCGTACGTGGTGCGTGCCATGAGCGCACGCGCCGCGCAGCGCTGGCTGCTGACCGGCGAGACCTTCGGCGCCAACGAAGCCTGGCGCATCGGCTTCGTCCACGACGTCTGCAACGCCGCCGAGATCGATCCGCGCATCGACGCGCTGCTGGGCGGCTTCATGATGTCCAGCGCGCCCGCGGTACAAGGCGCCAAGGCACTGCTGCGCACGCTGGTCTGAGGCCCGCGGTCCGCACCGCCCCGCCGGGCCCCGGCGACCCGGACGGCGCCGCCGTTGCGCCGCGGCGCAACGGCGTCTCAGTGGCTGTGCTCTTGCAACACCAGGTACGCCATGCCGTCCTCGGTGGCCAGCCCGACCTTGGCGCCGACCGGCAGCGTGGCCTTGGTCGGCACATGGCCATACGGCAGGCCCGTGACCACCGGAACCTTGACGGTCCGGCGTAGCCACTTCACCACCTCCGGCAGGTCGAAGCCCCGATCGTGCGGCGCCAGCCGGTAATCGGTGAAGCGGCCCAGCAAGATGGCCTTCTGGCGCGCCAGCACGCCGGCCTGCCACAGCTGCGTGAGCATGCGCTCGATCCGGTAGGGATGCTCGCCGACGTCCTCGAGGAACAGGATGCCGCCGCGCACCTTGGGCAGGTACGGGGTGCCCACCAGCGCCGCGACCATCGCCAGGTTGCCGCCCCACAGCACGCCGCGGCAGTCGACCGGGTCGGCATCGGCCGATTCGAAACTGAGGATCTCCAGCTCGCCGCGCATGGTCTCGGCGAACAGCTCGGGCGTGAGCGGATCGAGCTTGGCCGCGCCGAAGTCGGCGCAGGCGGTCGGGCCGCTCCAGCTGACCGCGCCGGTCTGTGCCAGCAGGCCCAGGTTGAACGCGGTGAAGTCGCTCAGGCCGACGAAACGTTTGCCGCTGTCGGCCAGCGCGCGCCAGTCGAGCTGGGGCAGCAGCCGGCCCAGGCCGTAGCCGCCCCGGGTGGCCATGACGATCGGATGTTTCTGCTTGATCGCCCGGGTGAACGCGGCCAGCCGCTGCGCGTCGGTGCCGGCGAAGCGCTGTTCGACCGCCAGCGCGGTGCGATCGACGGCGCTGCGAAAGCCGAACTTGGCCAGCCGTACGCGGGCCCGCTCGAGCGCCTTCGGATCGGCGACCGCGCCAGACGGCGAGAACAGATAGACACCGCTGGCCTGTGCGGCCAGTTGCGCGTGGTCGTGGCCGCAGCCGTGCGCGGCATCGCTGCAGACCGGGCAGTCGTCGTCGTGATCGTGACGGTGGTCATGGCCGTGGTCGTGGCCGTGATCGGAATGGGCGGGTTTCTTGCGGGAACTCATTCGGGTGTTTCCTTGCGGCGGCGCTCGCGGAAGAACCCCCGCAGCAGATCGCCGCAGGCCTCTTGCAGGATGCCGCCGGTAAAGCGGGTGTGATGGTTGAGCTGGCGGCTGGCGCCGATATCGAGCACGCTGCCGCAGCAGCCGGTCTTGGGGTCGGTGGCGCCAAACACGATGCGCGCCAGCCGCGCATGCAGCATCGCCCCCACGCACATGGCGCAAGGCTCGAGCGTCACATACATCGTCGCGCCCGGCAGCCGGTAGTTCTGCTGCGCGGCGGCGGCCTGGCGCAAGGCCACGATCTCGGCGTGCGCGGTCGGGTCGCTGTCAGTGATGACACGGTTGTGCCCGCGTCCGAGCACCTGGCCTTGCGCGTCGACCAGCAAGGCGCCGACCGGCACCTCGCCGGCCTGCCACGAGGCCAGCGCGAGTTCGAGCGCGAGGCGCATGTGCGCCTCGTCGCCGGGCTGAGCCGGCTCGGCGGGCTCAGCCACCGTAGGTCCGGGTCTTGAGCGCGAGCCGCTGCGCCTGGCTGATCAGCGCTTCCTCGAGCCATTGATAGAGCTCGGCGTCTTCGTCGTAGCGCGCCAGGTTCAGGTTCGACACCCGGCCATCCTCGATGAAGCCCCACGCGCGGCTGCGCTTGTCGCGATGGCGGCGATCCCAGACGCCGAAGGCGAAGCCGCCGCCCTGGCGGATCAGCGAAAAGCACGGGATGTCGGTATAGCCGTCGCCGACGAAGATCATCTGGTCGAAGGGCACGCGCAGGCGCTCGACCGGCACCTTGCGATTGACCTCGAACGGCTTGCCGGCAAAGGCCGGCCCGACGATGCCCTTCTGGATCTGGAACACGTAGCGGGTCTTGTCGGTGAAGCTGACGACGCGGCGCGGAAAGGCGATCTGATCGTGCTCGTCGTAGGCGAACTCGGAGGCCCAGATGTCGGTGAACTGCTGCGCGATCGGCGTATGGCGGACCACGTCGCCGATACCGCTGGAGATCAGGTAGAACTCGACCTGCACGCGCGGATGGACTTGCCGCACTGCCTGGCGCAGGCGCTCGAACAAGGTCGTCACGCCATCGTGCAGCGGCAGTGTCGCGCCCCAGTCACGCAGCCCCTGGCGCGTGATCGGACCATGACGGCCCGAACGCGACAACTCGATCATGCTGTGCAGATAGGCCGGTACCGGATCCCAGTCCTGGGCCAGCAGCGCATCGACCTGCTGGCTCCAGAACGCGGCGGTGTCCACGCCCAGGCGCTCGAGATAACCCGAGGTGCTGTCGGGAGCGAGGGTATCGTCGAAATCGAAGATCAGCGCGATGACGTCTGACATGGACTGGCGGGGGCTGACGGGCAATCCGGCATTGTAAGGCCAGCGCCCGCGCCGCGCGGCCACGCGAAGGCCGCCGCCGCGCCGCAGGCAAAAAAAATCCAGGGCGCCGCCGTGGTGGGCGAGCCCTGGCAAGAAGGCCGGCTGTATCGAGCGCAGGCGATGCCTGCGACCTCGCCGCCTGCCGAGGAGACTCTGTCAGGCCATCAACGCACGTTGCTGCCCGACGCACCCGGTGCGCCCATCGGGCCGCCCGGGGCGGGCATCGGCGCCGGGGCCGGTGCGACCGGCGGCAAGGGCGTCGGGGCGCCGGCCGGGGCCGGCATGTTCGAGGTCGAGCCCGGCGCCGGCATCGGCTGGGGCGCCGACGGTGCCATCGGTTGCGGCGTGGCGCCGGGTGCCTGCATCGGCTGCGGCGCCGACGGTGCCATCGGCTGCGGCGCCGAGGGCGTCATCGGCTGCGGGGCCGAACCCGGGGCCGCCGGCGGTTGCATGGCACCCGGTTGCGCGCCGCCCGGCTGGGCGGTGCCGGTGGCCGGAATCGGGATCGTGCGTTCGCGCAGCACCCCACCGCCACTGACGCTGCCATGGGTGCGGGTCTGACCCGAGGTCATGGTCTCCACGCAGGTCTGGCGCTGATCGGCCGGCAGGTTGTCGCAACGCTGCTGGGCATTGCGGTCCAGCTGCTGGGCGGGCACGGTGTGACGGTTGGGATTGGCCTCGGTGCGCACCGCGCCCGCTTCGCGCAGGCAATCGGCCTGGTTCTGGCCGGTGGTGCCGCTCTTGCAGGCGGCCACGTCGCGCTGGTACTGGGCCTGGCGCGAGCCGTCGGCGGCCAGCACGGTGCCACTGAGCATCACACCCGCGGCGGCAAGCGCCAGCGCGTGCATCGGAAAACGTCGGTGTCGGGTCTGCATGAGGGCTCCTTGCTGGGATGGACTTTGCGGTCAATTATGGCCAGCGGCATCGGCGCCGCAAAGCCATCCCTTACGTCTGGCAAACACTCTTTCCAATCCCTACCCACCCTGCCCGCGCGCCTTGCGCCTTGCAACACTGGTCAGGCTTGCGCGCCACAGCGTTACCCTGCGTATCCCTGTTTGCCATGGCCGGCTGCTATGCTGCGGGCGCTGGCCGGTTTGGGTCCGCGTCCGCCGGCCTGCGCCCAGGAGTTTTCATGAAACGATTTTCCAAATACTTCATCCGGGGGCTGATCGCCATCCTGCCCCTGGCACTGACCATCTATCTGCTGGTGATGCTGCTGTCATGGATGGAAGCCACCGCGCTGACGATCCTCAGCCCGTTCGTCGGCACCTTCTATATCCCGGGCATGGGCCTGGTGCTGGGCATCCTCGGCATCGTGGCGCTGGGCGTGCTGGTGTCGCGCGAACGGTTCCAGCAGATGATCGCCTTCGTCGAGCTGCCGTTCACCACCGTGCCGGTGGTCAAGAGCATCTACTCGTCGCTCAAGAGCTTCGCCGACTATTTCTCGCCGCGCAGCAAGCACGACACCAACAAGCAACAGGTGGTGCTGCTGCGCATGCCGGACCAGCCGGTCGAGGTGGTCGGCCTGATCACCCGGTATGGCGTCGAGGGCCTGCCGGAGGGTTTCATGACCGAAGACCGCGTCGCGGTCTACCTGCCGATGGGCTATATGATCGGTGGCTATACGGTGTTCGTGCCGCGCAGCTGGGTGCAGCCGATCGACATGTCGGTCGAGGAAGCCATGCGCTCGTCGCTGATCGCGTGGATGGCGCGCAGCGACGCCAGCCAGGTCGCCGCGACCGCGGCGGTGGCCCAGGCGGCCGCCGCGCAACCGGCGGCGACCTTGGCGCAGTCGCACATCGATGCGGTGGCGCAAGAGCAGGCGGCCCAGGCAGAGACCGCGCCGGCAGGGTCGGCTGGGGC
>JAEZBO010000050.1 GCA_023427085.1 Pseudomonadota bacterium | reverse complement strand
GCCCTGCTCTGCCTGGACGAGCCCGCCGCAGGCCTCAATCCACGCGAGTCCCTCGAGCTCAACGAGCTTCTGCTGTCGATCCGCAAGGACTACGACACGTCGATCCTCCTGATCGAGCACGACATGTCGGTGGTGATGGAGATTTCCGATCACGTCGTGGTGCTGGACTACGGCACGAAGATCTCGGACGGGAAGCCCGCCGAAGTGAGGAGCGATCCCAAGGTCATCGCCGCCTATCTGGGCGTCGAAGACGAGGAGGAGGTCGCGAAGGTCGAGGCCGAGGTGCAGGCATGAGCGTCGCAGGTTTGAATGTCATGACCGATCAGGCCCGGACGGCGCCCGCGGCGCGCCAGCCCCTCCTGAGCGTCCGAGGGGTCAAGACCTATTACGGAAACATCATCGCTCTGAAGGGCGTGGACCTCGACGTCAACGAAGGCGAGATCGTCACCCTGATCGGCGCGAACGGCGCCGGCAAATCGACCCTGATGATGACGATCTTCGGCAATCCCCGGGCCCGGGAGGGTACGATCACCTTCGCCGGCAAGGACATCACGAAGGTGCCCACGCACCAGATCGCCCGGATGTCGATCGCCCAATCACCCGAGGGGCGCCGGATCTTTCCCCGCATGAGCGTCTACGAGAACCTCCAGATGGGGGCCTCGATCAACGGTCTGGCGCATTTCAACGAGGACCTCGAAAGGGTCTGCACCCTGTTTCCGCGCCTGAAGGAGCGGCTCTACCAGCGCGGCGGCACCCTGTCGGGCGGCGAGCAGCAGATGCTGGCGATCGCGCGCGCGTTGATGAGCAAGCCCAGCCTGCTGTTGCTGGACGAGCCGTCGCTGGGGCTGGCGCCGCTGATCGTCAAGGAAGTGTTCGCGGTGGTGCGGCGGCTGGGCCGCGAAGGCATGACCATCCTGCTGGTCGAACAGATGGCCAACCAGGCGCTGGCGATCGCCGACCAGGCCTATGTGCTGGAGACCGGCCGCATCACGCTGTCGGGCACCGGCGCCCAGCTGCTGGCCGATCCGCGCGTGCGGCAGGCTTATCTGGGCGCGTAGCGCGCCGCCACACACTCGCCGGATCGCGGCGAAAAAAAGATCGGCCGGGCAAGCCGGCCGATCTTTCACATACGCGGCGGGACGGATCCGCCCCGCGCGGCGGCGCTCAGTTGATGCTGGCGCCCGAGAGCTTGACGATCTCGCCGTACTTTTCCTTCTCTTTCTCGACCATGCGAGCGAAGTCCGCGGCGCTCAGCGGCTCGGCTTCCGAGCCCATCGCGCGCAGTCGCTGCACCACGTCGGGCTGGCGCAGCGCGTCGCTGTAAGCCTGGTTGAGCTTGGCGACCACGTCGGGCGGCGTGCCGCCGGTGGCGAACACGCCGAACCACGTGCCCAGGTCGAAACCCTTGACGCCCGATTCGTCGATGGTCGGCACGCCCTCGAGCAGCGAGGAGCGCTCGAGCGTGGTGATGGCCAGCGCCTTGACCTTGCCGTCCTTGATCAGCGGCGCGGCCGCGGCCAGGTTGTCGAACATGAAGTCCGACTGGCCCGACAGCAGCGCCAGCTGGGCCGGCGCGGCGCCCTGGTAGGGAATGTGCAGCGCGTCCAGGCCACCGCGGGCCTTGAGCAGTTCACCGGCCAGATGGCCGGCGCTGCCGTTGCCGCCCGAGCCGTAGTTCAGCCGGCCGGGATGCTGCTTGCCGTAGGCGATCAGGTCGGCGACCGATTCGATCTTGTTGGTGGCGGCGAACTCGGTGTTGACGACCAGCACGTTGGGCACCGCGGCGACCAGCGTGATCGGCGCGAAGTCCTTGATCGGGTCGTAGGGCATCTTGGCGTACAGCCAGGGATTGATCGCGTGCGTCGCGACCGCGCCCATCACCAGCGTGTAGCCGTCCGGCGCGGCCTTGGCCGCGACGTCGGCGCCGATGTTGCCGCCGGCGCCGGCGCGGTTCTCGATGATCACCGACTGGCCCAGCGCGGGCCGCACTTTTTCGGCCAGCGCGCGCGCCATCAGGTCCAGCGGGCCGCCGGGCGGATAGGGCACGATGAAACGCAGCGGCTTGGCGGGCCAGGCGTCGGCCGCGGCCTGGGCGTGGACGGCGGGCGCGGCGGCGATCAGGCCGACGGTGGCGGCCAGCGCCAGGTGGCGCAGCCGGAAAGTGATGCGGGACAGGGACATGGGGGCTCCTCGGAACGGATGGGTGCGCGGTGAGCGCGCTGTTGTCGTGGCGCTGCCGCCGGCTGCGCAGGACCTTCTCGCAGGGCCGCCGGAGGCGGTTCGCTGGCGAAGACCGCGGGTGACAGCGCGCCGACGCTAGGTCGGCAGATTGCTGCAGGCAGGCATGGCGCGGCGGCAAGCATACCGCAGCCGCGCCGCGCTGGCCGGACCGGCACCCCCGGCGTTGCGGCCTTGTGACCGTCAGGCCACAGCGGCTGGCGCCGTGTCAGGCCGGCCGCGCCCAGCCGCCGGCCAGTTCGACCGCCTGGTGCCAGCGCGCCAGCCGGGCCTCGCGCTGGTCGGCGCTCCAGGCGGGTTCGAAGCGGCGCTCGGCCTGCCACTGCGCGGCGATCTCGTCCAGGCCGGACCAATATCCCACTGCCAGACCCGCCAGCCCGGCCGCGCCCAGCGCGGTCGATTCGGCGATGCGCGGGCGCACCACCGGCACGCCGAGCAGATCGGCCTGCATCTGCATCAACAGGTCGTTGCGCGCGGCGCCGCCATCGACCCGCAGCTCGGTCAGTTCGGTGGGGCTGTCGGCGCGCATGGCCCGCATCAGGTCGGCGCTTTGCAGCGCGATCGATTCGAGCGCCGCGCGGGCGATGTGCGCGCGGGTGGTGCCGCGCGTCAGGCCCACCAGGGTACCGCGTGCATACGGGTCCCAATGCGGCGCCCCCAGGCCGGTGAAGGCCGGCACCAGGAACACGTCGTCGGTATCGGCCACGCTGGCCGCCAGCGCCTCGACCTGGTCGGCCCGCTCGATCAGCTTGAGGCCGTCGCGCAGCCACTGGATCGCCGCGCCGGCCACGAACACGCTGCCTTCCAGTGCATGGTCGGTACGGCCGTCGGCCAGCGTCCAGCCGATGGTGCTGAGCAGGCGCTGCGTCGAGGCCACCGGCCGTTCGCCGACGTTCATCAGCAGGAAGCAGCCGGTGCCATAGGTGTTCTTGGCCATGCCGGGTTCGAAGCAGGCCTGGCCGAAGGTGGCGGCCTGCTGGTCGCCCGCCACGCCGGCGATCGGGATCGCGCCGCCCAGCAGCTCGGGCAGCGTCTTGCCGATCACGCCGCTGCTGGGGGCGATCTCGGGCAGCAGCGCGCGCGGGATGTCGAGCGCGGCCAGCATCTCGTCGCTCCAGTCGCGCCGTTGCAGGTCCAGCATCAGCGTGCGCGAGGCGTTGCTGATGTCGATGCTGTGCACCGCGCCGCCGGTCAGGTTCCAGACCAGCCAGCTGTCGATCGTGCCGAAGGCCAGTTCGCCGCGCTCGGCGCGTTCGCGCAGGCCGGCCTTGTTCTCGAGCAGCCAGGCCAGCTTGGTGCCGGAAAAATAGGCGTCCAGCTCCAGGCCGGTCAGGTCGCGGAAGCGCTCGGCATGACCTTGCTGGCGCAGCCGGTCGCAGATGCCGGCGCTGCGCCGGTCCTGCCAGACGATCGCCGGCGCGACCGGGCGGCCGCTGGCGCGCTCCCACAGCACGGTGGTCTCGCGCTGGTTGGTGATGCCCAGCGCGGCGACGTCGGCGGCGCTGATGCCGGCGTTGCGCAGCGCCTCGCGGGCGGTCTCGATCTGCGTACGCCAGATGTCCTGGGCATCGTGCTCGACCCAGCCCGGTTCGGGGTAGTGCTGGCGGAATTCCTGCTGGCCCAGCCCGACCACCGCGCCGCGGCGGTCGAATACCAGCGCGCGCGAACTGGTCGTGCCCTGGTCCAGCGCGAGGATGTACTTGTCTTGTGCCATGCCGCGTCTCTCCTTTTGGCTAGGATAACGCCGGCCGGGCGTCCGCTGCCTGCCGCCGGTTGCGCGACGCCGGCACCGGCCGGCCCGGCGTCAGTCCGGGCGTTGGTGCAGCAGATGGCCCGCGTCGGCCGGCAGGCGCCGGAACGACAGGGCCGACAGCATGCACACCAGCCCGATCACGATGAAGCCGGCCAGCACGTCGCGCACCGCCAGCTCGGTGGCGCCGCGCAGCGACATCGACAGGTTCAGCGTCACCGCCGCCACGCCCACGCCCAGGCTGATGCCCAGTTGCTGCGCCATCGCCGCGAAGGTGCTGGCCGCGCTCATGCGCTCGGGCGCCACGTCGGCGTAGGTCAGGGTATTGACCGCGGTGAACTGCAGCGAGCGGAAGAAGCCGCCAACCAGCAGCACCGCGATCATCAGCCAGGCCGGCGTCAGCGGCGTGAACAGCGCGCAGGCCATGATGAAGGCGCCGGTCAGCAGCGCGTTGGCCAGCAGCACGCGCCGGTAGCCGAGCGCCGACAGGATCGGCGCGGCGGCGAACTTCATCAGCAGCGCGCCGGCGGCGCCGGCGAAGGTCACCATGCCGGCGGCGAACGGCGTCATGCCGAAGCCGACCTGCAGCAGCATCACCAGCAGAAATGGCGTGCCGCCGACCGCGAAGCGGCACAGGTTGCCGCCCAGCGCCGAGACCGCGAAGGTGCGCAGGCGCAGCAGTTTCAGGTCGATGATGGGGTTGTCGATCCGGTGCGCGTGCCGCACGTACAGCGCGCCGCACAGCAGGCCCGCGGCCAGCAGACCGGCGATCCAGGCGGCCGGCAGCGAGCCGTGGCCCAGCCCTTCGAAGGCCGTCACCAGCGCCGCCAGGCAGATCGCGCTCAGCAGGAAGCCGACCAGGTCCAGCCGCGGCCGGGCCTCGTCGCGGATCTCCTGGATGTGGCGCCGCACCAGCACGATGCCGAGGATGCCGATCGGGATGTTGATCAGGAAGATCCAGTGCCAGGTCGCGTAGGTCACCAGGAAACCGCCCAGCGGCGGGCCGATGATCGGCCCCATCAGCGCCGGAATGCTGAGGAAGGCCATCGCGCGCAGCAGTTCGTGCTTGGGGATGGTGCGCAGCAGGATCACGCGGCCGACCGGCACCATCATCGCGCCGGCCAGGCCCTGCACCACGCGCGCCACGATCAGCTGCGGCACGTTCTGCGAGAAGGCGCAGGCCACCGAGGCCAGCGTGAACAGCGCGATCGCGCTGATGAACACCCGCCGCGCGCCGTAACGGTCGGCGGCCCAGCCGCTGACCGGCACGAACACCGCGACCGCCAGCAGGTAGGAAGTGATCGCCACGTTCAGCCGCACCGGCGTCGAGCCCAGCGCCGCGGCCATCGCCGGCAGCGCCGAAGCCACCACGGTCGAGTCCAGCATCTGCATGAACAGCGCGCAGCCGACGATGAACGGGATCATGCGGCTGCTGCGTGCCGGGCCGTCGGAAGGGGGATGCGTGGCTGCCATGGACAGATTGTAATGACTCCGCGCCGCGTGCCCGGCGTTGCGCCCGCCGGCGGCAGGCCCGGACCGGCCGGGCGCGCCAGGGCCGCCGGTCCGGCGCTGGAGTAAACTGGCTGTCCCGTTTCCTTACCTCTGTCTGTGGGCATCATGGCCGGCAATTACCAATCCGAGATCACCCAGTTCCTGCAAGCGTTCAAGTCCGAGCATCCCGAGACCGAACAGCGTCAGCGCGAGGGCCGCGCGCGCCTGTGGGACAAGAGCGTCGACCTCGAGCTGCAAGAGGGCTACCGCGCGGCGCGTGTGCCGCAGCGCCCCTACGTCTACCAGAACGACTGAAGGCAGCCGGGCCGATGGCTGCGGTGTCCCTGCCTGGTGACGACCTGGCTGCGCTGGTGCAGCCGACCGAGGACAGCACGCCCGACGTGATCGACAGCGTGGCGTTGGCGCGCCTGTACGGCGAGCCGCTGTTCGCGATGCCGCAGGACCTCTACATCCCGCCCGATGCGCTCGAGGTCTTTCTCGAGACCTTCGAAGGCCCGCTGGACCTGCTGCTGTACCTGATCCGCAAGCAGAACTTCAATGTGCTGGACATCCCGATGGCGGAGGTCACCAGCCAGTACCTGTCGTACGTCGAACAGATCCGCGAGCACAACCTCGAGCTGGCCGCCGAATACCTGCTGATGGCGGCGATGCTGATCGAGATCAAGTCGCGCATGCTGCTGCCGGTGCGCAAGTCCGATACCGGCGAAGAAGCCGAGGATCCGCGCGCCGAACTGGTGCGCCGCCTGCTCGAATACGAGCAGATGAAGCTGGCGGCCAAGAAGCTCGACGCGCTGCCGCAGCTGGGCCGCGACTTCCTGCGCGCGCAGGCGCATCCCGACCTGTCGTCCGAACGCGTGCTGCCCGACGTCAACATCGACGACCTGCGCGCGGCCTGGGCCGACATCATGAAGCGCGCCAAGCTCAACGCCCATCATCACATCACGCGCGAGCAGCTGTCGGTGCGCGACCACATGACGCACATCCTGCGCCGGCTGGGCGCGGTGCGTTTCATCGAATTCCGCGACCTGTTCATCGAAAGGATCGAGCAGGGCGCGCCGACCGCGGTGGTGGTGGTGCATTTCCTGGCCATGCTCGAGCTGGCGCGCGAGTCGCTGCTCGAGATCACGCAGGCCGAACCCTACGCGCCGATCTACGTGCGCCTGGCCTACACGGCCGTGGCCCACTGAGCCGGCCGCCACCTTCATTGCCCCGCGGCCCCGGACGGGGGCTCGCACCAGGAGACATTCTTGAAAGTCATACACACCATTGACGATCTGCGCGATCAGCTGCGTGGGCAGAATCGCGTGGCGATGGTGCCCACGATGGGCAAGCTGCACGCGGGCCACCTGGCGCTGATGAAGATGGCGCGCCAGCACGGCGATCCGGTGGTGGCCAGCATCTTCGTCAATCGCCTGCAGTTCGGCCCGGGCGAGGACTTCGAGCGTTACCCGCGTTCGCTCGAGAGCGACTGCCAGAAGCTCGAGGAGCAGCGCTCGGTCTACGTGGTGTTCGCGCCCGACGACAAGGAGATGTACCCCGAGCCGCAGAGCTACCGGGTGCAGCCGCCGCAGGATCTGGCCGACATCCTCGAGGGCGAGTTCCGGCCCGGCTTCTTCGTCGGCGTGTGCACCGTGGTGCTCAAGCTGTTCTCCTGTGTGCAACCGCGCGTGGCGGTGTTTGGCAAGAAGGACTACCAGCAGCTGATGATCGTGCGGGCCATGTGCCGCCAGTTCCAGCTGCCGGTCGAGATCCTGGCGCACGAGACCGTGCGCGACGAAGACGGCCTGGCGCTGTCCTCGCGCAACGTCTACCTGTCGCCGGCCGAGCGCGCCGAGGCGCCGCAGCTGTACGCCACGCTGCAGCAGGTGCAGCGCAGCCTGCGCGGTGGCCAGCACGACACCGCCGCGCTCGAGCGCCAGGCGGTCGAGACGCTGACGGCACGCGGCTGGCAGGTCGATTATGTATCGGTGCGGCGTCAGCGCGACCTGCACGCGGCCGATCCCGGACAGGTGGCCGGCGGCGAACCGCTGGTGGTATTGGCCGCGGCCAAGCTGGGAACTACCCGGCTGATCGACAACCTCGAACTGTAGCGCCGCCCGGCGCCTGTCGCGAGGTTTCGCACGGGCGCTGAAGCTTATGTTCGCCTTGCGCCTGGCTTGCGTCCAACTGATGTTTGATCGGAACTGACAGTTCCCCGACGTACGGGCTTGCTGGGACACTGCCGCGATGGTCCCCTCGGAGTCGCGCATGTCCAACCGATCTGTCTTCATCCCTTCCGCGCCGCGGCCTCTCACGCCGCGCGAGCGCGAAGTGCTGCCCTACGTGGCTGCCGGTCGCGCCAACAAGGTGATCGCCCTCGACCTGGGGATTTCGATGCGCACGGTCGAAACGCACCGTGCGCGGATCTTTCGCAAGATGGGCGTGCGCAACGCGGCCGAGCTGGCGCGCTGGCTGTATGGCGGCGGCGAAGCCGCGCTGCAGGCGGCCGAGGCCGCCGCACCGCCGTATCAGTCGCAGGAAGGCGCCGGCGCCGAACCCAGCTCGTCGATGCCATCGAGGTCCGGCTGACGGCTCAGGTTGTAGTCCAGGTTGGGCGACTGGCCGCCGACCGCGCGCACGCGCAGCGTATTGCTGGCCGGCATCAGAAACTCGGCCCGCACCGTGCCATCGGCATCCTGCAGGATCACCCGTGCCGGGCGCTCCGGAATCCCGCGCCAGCAGCCTTGCTCGGCCACCGGCGCCGGGCCGCCCTGGCCGGCCGGCGTATCGAGCTGCACGGCCCGGGCGCGCCAGCGTCCATTGGGCGACAGCGTCAGCGTCACACGCTGCGCGGTGCATTGCAGGCCGGGCGTAAAACACGGCACCGTACCCATGAAGGTACGCGGCTCGGGCACCACCCGCGCGGCCATGGTGTTGATCGGCGCTGCCTGGGTGTCGGCGCCGACTTGCGGCGGCGCGCTGCCGGCGGCGCTCTTGGACGGCGGGCCCGACGGGTCGCCGGCCGCGGCGACCGTGGTGGTGCTGGTGGTGGGCTGCTGCCGGTCGATCTCGAACTGCAACTGCGACGGCGGCCGCACGGCCGAGCGGCCACGGCTGTCCTGGTATTGGGTCTGGGCGTCGGTGACCGTGCTCTCGACCGGCGGGTTGTAGTAGCCGGGCGCGCGGCTTTGCTGCGCGCAGGCGCTGCTCAGCGCGGCCAGCGCGATCACCAGCGCGGTGCGCGGCAGCAGGCTGAAACGAGGGGCACTGCGGGCGGCGGTCGGGCTGGGCATGAAAACAATCCGTTATTTTCGACGATATGTTGGGCAATTCTACGCACTTGCCCCTGTGCGTGCACTGCTATCATCGCAGCCGAGACGCCCACCAGGAGACCTTGCATGCATGAGTGCGCCGCGACCGCGATCGCGCCGGTGTCCCGGCCGCCCGCCGACAGCCGGGCAGGGCGCCGATGAACTGGGCCGCGGTCCTGCCTGGTTCGTGGCTGGCGACCGTGCTCGCCGCGCTGGTCGGTGCGCTGGTCGGCGGCTGGCTCAGCAAATTGGCCTATCGCATGCCGTTGCGCATGGAGCAGGCCTGGGCCGAACAGTGCCGCGAATGGCTGGGGCAGCAGGTCGAGCAGTCCGACCTGGTGCTGCCCAATGCCGCGCTGGCCTCGCCGCACATCCGCCCGCTGGGCCCCAGCGTCTGCCCGCATTGCAACGTGCGCTTGCACCTGCGCCAGCAGGTGCCGCTGCTCAGCTGGCTGGTGTTGGGCCGGCGCTGCGCGTTCTGTCGCAGTGCGATCCCGCTGCGTTATCCGCTCACCGAGGTGGCCGGCGCGCTGCTGTTCGGCCTATGTGCCTATGTGTTCGGCGTCGGTGTGCCGGGCCTGCTGCTGATGGCCTTCCTGGCCACCTTGCTGCTGCTGGCCTGCATCGACCTGCGCGCCAGCCTGCTGCCCGACAGCCTGACCCTGCCGCTGCTGTGGGCCGGGCTGCTGGTCAATGCCAGTCCGTATGCGCTGACCGGCCTGTCCGACGCGGTGCTCGGCGCGGCCGGCGGTTATCTGGTGTTGTGGCTGATCTTTCATGGGTTCCGGCTGGCGACCGGCCGCGAGGGCATGGGTCACGGCGACTTCAAGCTGCTGGCCGCGCTGGGTGCCTGGCTGGGCGCGACGGCCTTGCCGATGCTGCTGCTGGGCGCCTCGATCGCCGGCGTGGTGGTCGGGCTGGGCTTGATCGTGTGCGGCAAGGCCACGCGCGGCCAGCCCCAGCCGTTTGGCCCCTACCTGGCGCTGGCCGGCATCGTCGCGCTGTTCGTGCATGGCTGGGCGCCGTTGGGCCATGGCTGAGCGGCCGCTGCTGCGCATCGGCCTGACCGGCGGCATCGGCTCGGGCAAGAGCCGGGTCGCCGACCTGCTGGCGGCCGGTGGCGCGGCGCTGGTCGACACCGACCTGATCGCGCATGCGCTGACCGCGCCCGGTGGCGCCGCGATGCCGGCGCTGGCGCAGGCTTTCGGCCCGGCGGTGGTCGCGCCCGATGGCTCGATGAACCGCGACGCGATGCGCCAGGTGGTGTTCGCCGATGCGGCCGCGCGCCAGCGGCTCGAGGCCATCATCCATCCCCTGATCGCCGAGCAGACCCGCATGCAGGCCGCGCAGGCGCAAGGCCTGTACCTGGTCTACGTGGTGCCGCTGCTGGTCGAGTCGGGACGCTGGCGCGATCGGGTTGATCGCATTTGTGTGGTCGATTGCGACCCCGCCACGCAGATCGCCCGGGTCCAGCGGCGCAGCGGGCTGACGGCCGAGACCATCCGGCGTATCATGGCTGCGCAAGCAGAGCGGCAGGACCGGCTGGCCGTCGCCGACGATGTGATCGTCAACGATGGCGACACCACTCCCGAACTGCTAGAGGCGCGCGTCGCTGCGCTGCACGAGCAATATCGTTCGCTTGCCGCCAGTCCGCGCCGGCCCGCCACCTGATTGGCGCGCCGGCTACCCTGAAACCGCCGGCCCGCGCCGGTACCCGATGGGCCCGTATCGAGCGTGATTCTTTTCGAATATCCTTTCAACGAACGTATCCGGGCGCTGCTGCGCCTGGAATACCTGTTCGACAGGTTGTTCTTCTTCGCCCAGGCTGAAGATCCACGCATGCACCAGGCGGCCGTCTCGGCCATGTTCGACCTGCTCGACGCCTGCGAGCGCACCGACCTCAAGGGCGCGATCCTGCAAGAACTCGAACGCCAGCGCATCGCGCTGTCGCCGCTGCGCGACCACCCGGGTGTCGAACAGGCCGCGCTCGAAGACACGCTGGGCGGGATCGAACGCAACATCGCGGCGCTGGCGCCGCAAGGCAAGATCGGCCAGTCGCTGCGCGACAACGAGTGGCTGGTGAGCCTGCGCGGGCGGCTCGCGGTGCCTGGCGGCGCGACGCAGGTCGACATGCCCTCGTACTATGCGTGGCAGAGCAAGGACGCCGCGGTGCGGCAGGCCGATCTGCAACGCTGGATCGGGCCGCTGCGGCCGCTGTCCGATGGCCTGAGCCGGGTGCTGCAGTTGCTGCGCGAAGGCGGCCGGCGCACCGACTGCGTCGCCGCGCAAGGCGCCTACCAAGAGATGCTGGGCGGACGCCAGCACCAGCTGCTGCGGGTCTGGATCGACGAGTCGCTGTGCCTGTTCCCCGAGATCAGCGCCAACAAATACATGATCTGGATCCGCTTCTCGACCCAGGACGGCGAGCTCAAGCCGCAGCAGGTCGGCCGCGACGTGCCGTTCGTGCTGTCGCTGTGCAGCACCTGAGACTCAGTCGGCGCGCGGCGGCGGCGCCTTGGCTGGCGGCGACAGGTCACCGTCCCAATCGCCCCCCAGCGCCACCATCAGCTGCACCGTGCTTTGCAGCCGCGTGCCGAGCAGATCCAGCAAGGTGCGGCGCGCCTGCAGCGTGGTGTTCTGCGCGGTAGCCACCTCCAGAAACGACACCAGCCCTTCGCGATAGCGGTTGGTCACCAGGTTCTCGTTTTCCTCGGCCAGCTCGACGACGCGGCGCTGCTGTTCGACCTCGGTGTTCATGACCCGCAGCAGCACCAGCGCATCCTCGGTCTCGCGCAGGCCGTCCAGCACGGTCTGGCGATAGCGCGCGACCTGCTCGTCGTAGGCCGCGTCGGCCTGCTCGATGTTGGCCGAGCGCAGGCCGCCGTCGAACAGCGTGGCCGCCAGCGCCGGGCCGAGCGACCAGACCCGGTAGGGCGCCGAGATCCAGTCGCCAAAACTGTTGCCTTGCAGGCCGCCCGACACGCTCAGCGTGAGGTCGGGAAACCAGGCCGCGGTCGCCACGCCGATGCGGGCGTTGGCGGCGGCCACCGCGCGCTCGGCCGAGGCGATGTCGGGGCGTCGCTCGAGCAGCGTGGCCGGCAGCGCCGCCGGGACCTGCGGCAGCTCGGGCAGGCTGCCGTTGGCGGCCAGGCCGAAGCCCGACGGCGCCTGGCCGATCAGCACCGCGATGGCGTTCTCTTGCTGTGCGCGCTGCCAGTCCAGGTCGCGCAACTGCACCCGCACCTGCTGCAGCTGGGTTTCGGCCAGCACCACGTCCGATCGTGCCGCCAGCCCCGCTTCGTATTGATTGCGGGTCAGCCGCAGCGAACGTTCGAAGGCCTCGATGGTCTGCGCCAGCAGGATCTGCTGGCGGTCGAACACGCGCAGGCGGATGTAGGCCAGCGCCAGTTCGGACTGCGCGCTCAGCCGCGCGGCGGCCAGATCCGCGGCGCTGGCCTGCGCATCGGCTCGGCCGGCCTCGACCTGGCGGCGCACGCGGCCCCAGATGTCCGGCATCCAGCTGGCCGACAGCGTGGCCTCGTAGCGGTTGCCCGAACTGCCCTGGCCGCCGGTGTTGAAGCCGCCGTCACCGCCGCCGCCGCTACGGGTGGCGCCGGCGTTGGCGCCCAGCGTGGGCGAAAAGCCGGCCCGCGCGCCGCGCAGCACCGCCAGCGCCTGGCGGTAACGCGCGTCGGCCTGCGCGAGGTTCTGGTTCGACACGTCGATCTGTTCGACCAGCGCATTGAGCTGCGTGTCGCCGTAGCGCCGCCACCAGCGCGAATCGGGCGCGATGCTGCCAGGCTGCGCGGTGCGCCAGCCGTCCTGCTGCTTGAAGGCAGCCGGCATGGCGATCTCGGGCTGCCGGTAGTCGGGGCCGACGGCACAGCCGGCCAGCAGCAGCGCGGCCAGGCATGGCAGGCCGCGCAGGACGAAGGGACGCAAGAGCGGATTCATGGGGTCGAGCCTTCGGGCTGGCCGGCCAGCCCCTTTTTGTG
>JAEZBO010000044.1 GCA_023427085.1 Pseudomonadota bacterium | reverse complement strand
TCGGTGGCGACGGCTACCTGTACGTGGGCGTCGGCGATGCGGGGACGGCGCCGCGCTGTTCGGCGGCCTTGGCGCGGCCGGTCGCGACCGCCGCGCGCAGGCGCGCGGTGTCGCCGATCTCGGCCTGCTGCGCCGGCGTCAGCTGGCCGATCAGTTGCAGCGCCTGGTCGGCGCGGCCGGTCTGCGACAGCACGCCGACCAGGCCGCTGAGGGCTTCCTGGTTGGTCTTGTCGCTGGCCAGCACGCTGCGGAACTGGCGTTCGGCATTGGCCGGGTCCTTGCTTTCGAGGTACAGCCGGCCCAGCGCGTTGCGGGCCGCGGGCGTGCGAGCATCGAGCTTGAGCGCCTGGTCGAGCTGCTGGCGCGCGCCACGCAGGTCACCGGCGTCCAGCGCCCGGTTGGCCGCATTGACCTGGGTCCAGTAGCGCGCCGAATTCAGGGCGCGGCTCCAGTTGCCGCGCGCGCCGGGCCGCGACGCGGCCCGTTCGAGCAGGGCCTGGGCCTGCGGCAGGTCGTTCTGCTGCATCCGCACGACCCCCAGGCCGCCCAGCGCGTCGGCGTTGTTGGGGCTTTGTTTGAGCTTGGCGACGAATTCGCGCTCGGCCGCGGCCATGTCGCCGGCGTCGAGTGCCTTGAAGCCGCGCGCCAGCATCGGATCCTGCAGCGCCGGCCGCGCCGCGGCGGTGGCGGTCGCGCCGCCGCTCGAACCGGCCGGGCGGATCTGCTGCATCTGCGCGCGGATCTCGGCATCGTCGGGATTGCTGCGCAGATAGGCCTCGAACAGCGGCTTTTCGTCGGCCCGCGGCGGGCCCAGCCAGGTCAGCGCCTGGCGCCAGACCTCGGTCGCGGCGCCGCCGATGTCGGGTCGCGCCGACAGGCGCTCGAGCAGCCGGATGCCGTCCTGGCGCTGGGTTTCGCTGCGCACCATGTGCTGCGCCAGCGTCAGCTGCACGTTCGGGTCGCCGGGCTTTTCGCCTTCCAGGCGTTGCAGGCCCTGTACCGCGCGGGCTTGGCCATTGTTGGCGTAGCCCAGGTAGCGGTAGTACTCGAGCGCCAGCTCGCCCTGCGGCGGCTTGCCGCCCAGCGCGTCGTCGTATTGCTTGATGGCGGCGCCCAGCTTGGCCGGATCATTTTCGATGCTGCCGTCTTCAGCCAGCTTGCGCGCCTGTTCGAGGCTGGCGCGCGCGGCCGGGGCGGCCAGGTGGATGTCCTGTTCGAGCCGCAGCGTGTAGGTGTTCTGCGGGCCGATCGCGCGCAGCCGCGCCAGATAGGCCTGCGCGGTCGCCTGGTCATTTTTCTTGAGCGCCGCGTTGGCCACGCCGTACAGCGCCTCGGGCTGCGACGGATCGATCAGCAGCAGTTTCTGCCAGGCCTGGCTGGCCCGCTCGGCATTGCCCTGGGCCTGCCAGTAACGGCCCTGGTCGATCAGCGCTTTCTGGGCGCCGGCCTGGGCCCAGCTCGCCTGGTGCATGGCCGCCGCCAGCAGGCCGATCACTAAGGTGTTGCGGCGAGCGGACATGTTTTCTCCCACTGTAGGCGCAGTTGACCGGTTCGGTCGAACCGGTAGCGCCCGTCGTACCAGCCTGTACCGAACAGGCTGAGCATGTAGTCATAATAAGACGGTTGCCGATTGGCGGCGACCGCGGTGTCTGTGGCGGCGCGCCACGATTCCTCGACGCGCTGGCGCTGCTGGCGCGCCAGCGCCTGCTGGCCGCGCGCCGCCAGATACGGCGTCAGCGCGGCCGAGAAACCATAGGGGCCGGTGCCCTGGACGCCCCCGCCGACCGCCTGCACCGACTCGGGCGGCAGTCCGGTCTGCGCCACCACGCGCGCCATGCCCTCGAGCGGCTGGCGCAGCGCGGCCGCGGCCGGGTCCTGCTCGGCCGTCATGCCGGCCCACAGATAGGTGCGGATCGCATCATAGCTGCCGGTCTCGCCCTTGTCGGCATCGACCACGAACTGGCCCGCGCGGCCCGAAAAATCGGCCTGGTAGGCCAGCCAGTCCGGCACGAAACCCTGCGGCCGGCCGACCGCCTGGATCATCTTGACGGTGTTGTCGGCGATGCGCGCCCACGGACCCTCAGGCTCGGCCAGCGCCAGCCGGCGCAGCTGGAAGATCGGCAGATAGCTGGCGTTGAGCCGCCAGCGGCCCGCCTTCGGATCGGCAAAACCGATCACGCCGGGCAGCAGCATCGGCCCCAGGCCGGGCAGCTCGACCACTTCCTGGGCCCGCACGTTGGCCAGCAGATGGCGCGCGTCCGCGGTGTAGTCGGGGCGCGCCCACAGGCGGCCGGCCTCCAGCAGGCTGTAGGCGAACCACAGGTCGCCGTCCGAGGCCGGGTTGGCGTCGATGACGCCCCATTTGCCCTGCGCGTCCACGCCCCATTGCCAGGCCGGCAATACCGTGCGGATGTCGCCGCGCGCCAGGTTGTGCACGCTCCAGCGCCACATCTTCTCGAACAGCGCGGCGTCATTGGCGACCAGCGCGAAGAACATCGCATACGACTGGCTCTCCGACGAGCTGCGCTGCTCGGGCGTGCTGGCGTCGAGCACGCGGCCATCGGCCTGCACGAAATGCTCGACGAACCAGGTCCAGGGCTGCCATGCGGCGGACTCGGCGCAGCGTGCGGCGGCCGTGCCGCTGCCCGGCGC
>JAEZBO010000023.1 GCA_023427085.1 Pseudomonadota bacterium | reverse complement strand
ACGCCGTCGCGGCCGCCGGCGCGGTGCGGAACACCGCCACCGCCGCCAGCAGCCCGCGCGCCTGGTCCGCCATCGACAGCGCCGCGGCGGCGGCCTGCTCGACCAGCGCGGCGTTCTGCTGCGTCATCGCATCCATCTGCGCAACCGCGACATTGACCTGTTCGATGCCGGTGGCCTGCTCGCGCGACGCATTGGCGATATCACGCGTGATGACGGTCATGTCCTGCGCGCCCGTGACCACCTGCGACATGTCGCGGCCGGCGCGGCCGACCAGTTCGCTGCCGGCCTGCACCACGCTGGCCGACCGTTCGATCAGCTCCTTGATTTCCTTGGCGGCGTTGGCGCTGCGCTGCGCCAGCGCGCGCACCTCGGTCGCCACCACCGCGAAGCCGCGGCCCTGTTCGCCGGCGCGGGCGGCCTCGACCGCCGCGTTGAGCGCCAGGATGTTGGTCTGGAACGAGATCCCCTCGATCACCGCGATGATCTCGTTGACGCGCGCCGAGCTGGACGCGATCTGGTCCATGGTGCTGACCACCTCGCCGACCACCTCGCCGGCCTGGCGCGCGCTATCGGCGCTGGCCACCGCCAGGCTGCTGCCCTGCGCGGCATGCTCGGTGTTCTGGCGCACCGCGCTGGTCAGCTGGACGATGCTGGCCGCGGTCTGCTCGAGCGAGGCGGCCTGCTCTTCGGTACGCTGCGACAGGTCGGCATTGCCTTGTGCGATCTGCGCGGCCGCGCCCGAGATCGCCTCGGCCGAGGCCTGGATGGTCGACACCACGTCAGCCAGCCTGCGCCGCATGATCTCCAGCGAATACATCAGGCTGCCGGTATCGCGCGCGGCGACGTCGAGGCTGCGGGTCAGGTCGCCGGTGGCGATGTCGGCCGCCAGCGCCTGGGCCTCGGCCGGCTCGCCACCGAGCTGGCGCAGGATGCTGTGGCGGATCGCCAGCGCCGCCAGCGTGCCCAGCAGCAGCGCCAGCGCCGCGCCGATGCCGATCAGCCACTGCATCGCGCCGGACTGCGTGCGGGTCCGCTCGGCGGCCTGCTGCGTCAGCGCGAGCTCCTGGTCGGCCAGCTCGGTCAGCCGCGCCATCCAGACCCGCTGCGCCGGCCGCAACTGTTCGACCAGCACCCGCAGCGCGCCGGCGCTGTCGCCGGCCTGCGTCAGCTCGACCGTCTGCTGCGCCAGCGGCGTGACGCGGCGCTGGTCGTCCAGCAAGGCACGCAGCAGCGCGTGCTCGCGGGCGCCGGTGGCGGCGCGGCCGGCGAACATCTGGCTCAGCTGGTCACGCGCCTGGTCGTAGCGCTGCGCGCCCTGCTCGAACCGCAGCAGCTCGTCACGCCGCAGCGCCGGGTCGCTCAGGGCGACCAAATTGAGCATCGCCAGCGCACGATCCTGCTGCGCGGTGCGCATCTCGATCGCCAGCGCGCGCTGCACCTGGCTGACCTCGGTGATCTCGTACAGACCGTCCTGGAACACGTGGATGGCATACAGCCCCGCGCCGCCGACGATCGACAGCATGGCCAGCAGCAGGCCGAAACCGGCCGCCAGCCGGGAGGAGACTTTCATTTTTTGCAGTGTCATGATGCGCCCATGTCGACGCGCCGGCAGGCATGGCGGCGAAGGCCGCCGGCCTCTGCGCCGGTCGCGGAGCGCCAGTGTGTCGCGGCGCGCCGGGTCATCCAAGATTCGACCCTGCGCGGCATAGCCGCGCTAGCTGGACTCGCGCATCAACTCGGCGGCGCGCTCGGCGATCATGATGGTCGGCGAGTTGGTGTTGCCCGACGTGATGCGCGGCATCACCGAGGCATCGGCGACCCGCAGGCCCTGCAGCCCGAGCACCCGCAGCTGCGCGTCGACCACCGCGCCGTCGTCGGCCGAGCGGCCCATCGCGCAGGTGCCGACCGGATGGAAGATCGTCGTGCCGATCTGGCCGGCCGCCTCGGCCAGTTCGGCATCGCTTTGCAGCGCCGCGCCGGGCAGCCATTCGACGGGCTGGTAGCGCTGCAAGGCCGGCGCGCCGACGATGCCGCGCGCCAGGCGGATCGAGTCGACCGCGACCTGGCGGTCCTCGGCGGTCGACAGATAGTTCGGTGCGATCACCGGCGCCGAGGCCGGGTCGGCATCCTGCACGTGGATGCTGCCGCGCGCGGCCGGCCGCAGGTTGCAGACGCTGGCGGTGAACGCATCGAAACCATGCAGCGCTTCGCCGAACGCGCCGAGCGACAGCGGCTGCACATGGAACTCGACGTTGGGCCGCGACTGCGAGGGATCGGACTTGGCGAACAGGCCCAGCTGCGACGGCGCCATGCTCATCGGCCCGCTGCGGCGCAGCAGGTACTCGAGCCCGATGCCGGTCTTGCCCAGCCAGTTGGCGGCCAGCCGGTTGAGGGTCTTGACTCCCTGCACCTTGATGATGATGCGCAGCTGCAGGTGGTCCTGCAGGTTTTCGCCGACGCCCGGCAGCGCATGGACCACGTCCAGCCCGGCCTGCCGCAGGCGCTGCGGCTCGCCCACGCCCGACAGCTCGAGCAGCTTGGGCGAATTGACCGCGCCGGCCGCCAGCACCACCTCGCGGCGCGCGCGCAAGGCCAGCGCCTGCCCCTGCGCATGGCGTGCGGTGACCCCGACGCAACGCGTGCCGTCGAACTCGAGCCGGTCGACGTGCACGCCCGTCATCACGCGCAGATTGGGCCGTTTGCGCGCCGGCCGCAGGAAAGCCTTGGACGCATTCCAGCGCCAGCCCCCCTTCTGGTTGACCTCGAAATAGCCGACGCCGAAGTTGTCGCCCCGATTGAAGTCGGACACGCGCGGGATGCCCTGCTCTTGCGCGGCCTGCGCGAAGGCCTCGAGGATGTCCCAGCGCAACCGCTGCGCCTCGACCCGCCATTCGCCGCCGGCGCCATGCAAGGCGTCGGCGCCGCGGTGATAGTCCTCGCTGCGCTTGAAGACCGGCAGCACCGCGTCCCAGCGCCAGCGCTCGTCGCCGCACAGCTCGGCCCACTGGTCGTAGTCCTCGCGCTGGCCACGCATGTAGATCATGCCGTTGATCGACGAACTGCCGCCCAGCACGCGCCCGCGCGGATAGATCAGCGAGCGCCCGCCCAGCCCGGCCTCGGCCACGGTCTTGTAGAGCCAGTCGGTGCGCGGATTGCCGATGCAATACAGATAGCCGACCGGAATGTGGATCCAGTGGTAGTTGTCGCGCCCGCCGGCCTCGAGCAGCAGCACCGTGTGGCGGCCGTCCTGGCTCAGCCGGTTGGCCAGCACGCAGCCGGCCGAGCCGGCGCCCACCACGATGTAGTCGTATGTCTCCATGCCCTGTCCATTGTTGTCGTTTGCAGGCTGGACACAGTATAGAGAGTCGTCTCGGCACAAACAAAAAGCGGCCCGCGGGCCGCTTTCTGCTGGATACGAAGGAACCGTGGAGATCAGCCGAAACGGCCGGTGATGTAGTCCTCGGTCTCTTTACGCGCCGGCTTGACGAAGATCTGGTCGGTCTCGCCGAATTCCATCAGCTCGCCCAGGTACATATAGGCGGTGTAGTCCGAGCAACGCGCGGCTTGCTGCATGTTGTGCGTGACGATGACGACGGTGTAGTCGTTCTTGAGTTCGGCGATCAGTTCCTCGATCTTGGCGGTCGAGATCGGATCGAGTGCCGAGCACGGCTCGTCCAGCAGCAGCACCTGCGGCTTGATGGCCACGCCGCGCGCGATGCACAGGCGTTGTTGCTGGCCGCCCGACAGGCTGTTGCCGTTCTGGTGCAGCTTGTCCTTGACCTCGCCCCACAGCGCGGCCTTGCTCAACGCCCATTCGACCCGCTCGTCCATCTCGCCCTTGCTGAGCTTCTCGAACAGACGCACGCCGAAGGCGATGTTGTCGTAGATGCTCATCGGGAACGGCGTGGGCTTCTGGAACACCATGCCGATCTTGGCGCGGATCAGCGAGATGTCGGTCTTGGTGGTCAGCAGGTTCTCGCCGTCCAGCAGGATCTCGCCCTCGGCGGTCTGGCCCGGGTAGAGCTCGAACATGCGGTTGAAGGTGCGCAGCAGCGTGCTCTTGCCGCAGCCCGAGGGGCCGATGAAGGCCGTGACCTTGTTCTGCGGAATGTCGAGGTTGATGTGCTTGAGCGCGAGGAACTTGCCGTAATAGAAGCGCAGGTCGCGCACGGCGAGCTTGGCATTCTCGTGGGCGGGCAGCTCGAAGTCGAGCACGGCCTTGTCGGCAACGGCATTCATGTGTTGGATCTCGTTCCAGTTCTTCGTTGGTACTGAAAGAACACCCGTTCGGGCTGAGCCCTTCGACAAGCTCAGGACAGGCTCTGTCGAAGCCTCCGGCTCGGCCGGTCAGCAGACCCTTCGACAAGCTCAGAGCGAACGGTGAATCTTTGCTTTCGCGTTGAATTTGGAATCAATGCTTGTTGCGCAGCAGCACGCGCGCGGCGATGTTGAGCGCGAGCACGCCCAGCGTGATGAGGAAGACGCCGGCCCAGGCCAGCTGCTGCCAGTTCTCGTAGGGGCTCATGGCGAACTTGAAGATGGTGACGGGCAGGCTGGCCATCGGCTCGCCGAGATCGGAGGTGAAGAACTGGTTGTTGAGCGCGGTGAAGAGCAGCGGCGCCGTCTCGCCGGCAATGCGCGCCACCGCCAGCAGCACGCCCGTGACCACGCCCGCGCGCGAGGCCCGCAGGGTGATCGCCAGGATCACGCGCCACTTGGGCGCGCCCAGCGCATACGCTGCCTCGCGCAGCGCGGCCGGCACCAGCAGCAGCATGTTCTCGGTGGTGCGGATCACCACCGGGATCACGATCAGCGCCAGCGCCATCGCGCCGGCCCACCCGGAGAAC
>JAEZBO010000194.1 GCA_023427085.1 Pseudomonadota bacterium | reverse complement strand
GGCGCTGCTGGCCCGCGCGCTCAGCCGCATCGGCACCCATATGCAGAGCTGGAGCGCCGAGACGCCTACCGCCACCGAGCAGCTGCCCCGCGAGCTGGCCGGGCTGGGCACCGCCTTCGACAGCCTGCGCGCCCGCAGCGGCGCCCGCATCGCCCAACATACCCGCACCATCGAAACGCTGCAGGAAGAACTCGAACTCGACACCGTCACCCGCCTGCCCAACCGCAAGCGTTTCCTGTCGGCCTTGCGCGCCGCGCTGCAACGCGGCGCGCCCGATGCCGCCGGCGGCCACGGCCACGTGCTGATGTTTCGCCAGCGCGACCTGGCCGCGATCAACCGCCGCATGCCGCGACGCCTGACCGACCAGTGGTTGCGCGGCGTGGCCGAACGGGTGCGCACACAGGTCGAGCAGCCCGGCGAGGGCAAACTGCTGGCGCGCCTGAACGGCTCGGATTTCGCGGTGCTGCTGCCGGGCATGGAGCCGGCGCAGGCGCTGCGGCTGAGCGAACAACTGCGCGCCGACCTGCGCGGCAGCCGGGTCGCGCTCGACGAGACCGGCACGCTGTGCCGTTGGGCGCTGGCGCTGACCGCATACGAACCGACCGACGAGCCTGCCCGCATCCTGGCTCGCCTCGATCATGGCCTGATGCAGTCGGAAAGCTCGGGCGCCGAGACCATCGCCTCGGCGCTCACGCGCCATCCGCGCGGCGAGAGCGGCGAATATGCCTGGAAGGACGCACTGCTGACCGCGCTCGACCAGCACCGCTTTTCGCTGGTCGCCACGCCGCAGCGGCTGGCCGACGGCACGCTGCTGCGCCATCAGGCCATGCTGGCGCTGAACGACCCGGCCACGCGCCAGCAGTTGCCGGCGCGTGCCTTCATTCCGCCGGCGATCCGGCTGGGCCTGGCCGCCGACTGCGACATGCAGGCGATGCGGCTGGCGCTGGACTGGCTGCGCGGTCACGACGGCGAGCTGGCCGCGCTGCTGTCGCTGGCTTCGCTGGGCCAGGCGGAGTTCCTGCCGCGGCTGCGCGAGCTGCTGCGCGCCAGCCCCGAGCAGGCCGCGCGGCTGCTGCTCGAGATCGACGCGCATGGCCTGATCGATCATTACGCCGACGTGCGCGCCTTGTGCGAGATGGCCAGCTCGACCGGCGTGCGGGTCGGCCTGCGCCGGCTGACGCGCCAGTTCGGCGCGATGGCGCACATGCACCATCTGCCGCTGTCGTACATCCGGCTGGACGAGGACTTCGTGCTCGGCCTGGCCGACAGCCCGGGCAGCAAGCACCTGGCGGCCTCCGTGGCCAATACCGCCAACAGCCTGGGCATCGCCGTCTATGCCATGGACCCCGGCGTGCCCGAGCTGCGCACCTGGCTGCAGGCGCTCGACGTGGTGCTGCTGAGCGAGACGCGCGCCGATGCGGCGGCCGTTGCGGCTCCCGCATGAGCGCGACACTGATGGTCCCGATCGGCCTGCTGGCCTGGCTGCTGCCCGGCCTGCTGCTGGCGGCCGCCGGCGTGCAACTGGCCCAGGCCGTGCGCCGGCGCTCGCAGGCGGCGCTGGGCATCGGCGCGCTGGCGCTGCTCGAAACCCTGATGGTGCACGTCTATGGCCCGGCGCCGCAGGCCCAGCTGTCGTTCCTGCTGGCGGTGCCGGCGCTGGCCTGCGCCACCGCGCTGCTGGCACGCGGCGCTGGCGCCGGTTCCGGCGCGCGGCGCTGGATCATGGCGGCGGCGCTCAGCCATGCACTGAGCCTGCCGGCGCTGGCGCTGGGCATCGGCCTGGCACCGGCCGCCTCGCAACCGGCGCTGCCGGCCGCGCTGGCGCTGCTGGCGTGGCAACTGGGCCTGCTGCTGCGCGCGTCGTGTTATCTGGCCGCCGTGCTGGCGCCGGCCCGCGCGCCGGCACCGCCCAGCGGATCCGCCACCGCGCCCGTCACGCCAGCGGCGGCCGGCCAGCCGGCCACCACGGCGCCGAGCGCCGAGGCGTGGCAGACCATCCTCGACGCCCACCGTCAGGCCAGCAGCCTGCTGGCCCACGAGTTGCGGGCGCCGCTGGCGACGCTCGACACGGCCGCCCAGGCGCTGGCGCTGGCGGCATCCGAAGACGACGCGCATGCCCATGCGCGGCTGGCGCGCATGCGCCGCGCGGTCAAGCGCATCAATGAACTGACCGAGGATTTCCTGGGCAGCGGCAAGCTTGGCGAGCGCCTGCTGCAGCCGCATCGCGAGGTGGTCGACCTGCAGGCGCTGGCCGGCGACCTGGCCGCGCGGCTGCAGGCCGACACCGCGCACGGGCTGCAGGTGCTGCCCGGCGCGCCGGTGCTGGCGCTGGCCGATCCGCGCCTGTGCACCGAGGTGCTGCGCAACCTCTTGCACAATGCGGTGAAGTATTCGGCCGCCGACCAGCCCATCGTGGTGTCGGCCGGCCCGGGCGACGAGCCCGGCATCGTCGCGGTGTCGGTCAGCGACCGCGGCCCCGGCATCGCCGAGCACGAACGCGAGAAGATCTTCGATCCGTATTACCGGCGGCCGATCCACCAGGGCACGCAAGGCACCGGCGTGGGTCTGTATCTATCGCGGGAAATGTGCCGGCGCCAGGGCGGCGATCTGCGGCTGGTGCGCAGCGGACCGGAAGGCTCGGTGTTCTCGTTGCGGCTTCAGGCCGCGAACACGTAACCCTGGCCACGCACCGACAGCACCGGCATCTTCATGCCGGCGGCCTGGGCCTTGGCGCGCAGGCGGCTGACCAGCACGTCGATGCGGCGCAATTCGAATTCGCTGGGATCGCCGGGATTGAAGCATTCGGCCAGCGCCTGGCGGCTGACGACCGCACCGCTGCTCTTGAGCAGCGCGCCGATGAAGACGCGTTCCTGTGCGCTCAGGTGCAGGCTGCCGCCGTCGGGCGAGGTCAGTATCCAGCCGCCCTCTTGCAGGCTCCAGCTGGTGGCCGACCGTGCCGCCGGCGCCGGCGCCGGCGCACGGGCCACGCCGGCCATGCGCATGCGGCGCGCCAGGCTGCGGATCACCGAGCTGAGCTCGAGCATGTCGACCGGCTTGGTCATGTAGATGTCGGCGCCGCCCTCGAGGCCGCGCACGCGGTCTTCGAGCGCGCCGCGCGCGGTCAGCATGACGATGCCGACCTGATACTGGGCGCGCAGGCGGGTGGCGATCGCGAAGCCGTCCTCGCCCGGGACGTTGGCATCGAGCAGCACGACATCGCAGGGTTCGTGCTCGTACGCAGCCATGAAGCGGGTCGAATCGGACGCGGCGAAGGCGACGTGGAAACCGAAGCCGCCCAAGCCGAGTGCGAGCTCTTCGCGAAAATCGTCATCGTCCTCGAGGAGGCCGATACGCAGCATGTCGTCGGAAATATGCGCTTGCACGGGCTCGGTGCTTCCAGATAAGACGAAGGGTTGTGCCGGACTGCGCACGCCTCGTCATCGACACAAGGCAAGAAAAGATGACCAATCTTAACAGTCTTAGGAGATTTCAAACAGATGTTGACGTGCTGTCAGCGAGATTTGGCGCGGTTTCCCCCGAAATAGGGACACTCTGGCGCGGATCACGACGAACAACTGACATGCAGGTCGGCCGCCCAATCCGGCGCCGGCTCCGCATAGGCCTCATGGTCGGGACGGGCATCGAAAGGCTGCCTGAGCAGCATCATCAGCGTGTCGATCTCGCTGGCGTCGCCCTGCGCCGCGGCCCGGATGGCCTGCTCGGCCAGGTGGTTGCGCAAAACATACAACGGATTGCTGGCATCCATGCCGGCGATCACCTGCGTGGCCGCACGCGCATCGACGGCCAGCCGCGCCGCGTGGCGGTCGAGCCAGGCCGAGGCGGCGTCGCGGTCGATGAACAGATCCAGCCACGGGCCGCGCTGGCCTGCCACGACGCCCGAGAGCCGGCGAAAGCTCAGCGTGAAATCGGCGCGCGATTCGTGCATCAGCCGCAGCAGGTCGTCGAGCAGCGTCTCGTCGTCGGCCTGCCAGCCAGCCAGCCCAAGCTTGGCGGCGATGCGTTCGTGCCAGCGGCCCAGGAATGCCGCTTCGTAGCCGTCCAGCGCGGCGCGCAGCGCGTCCTGGTCCGGCTCGATCGCATGCAGCGCGGCCGCCAGCCGCTGCAGGTTCCAGTGCCCGACCGAAGGCTGGACGTTCCAGGCGTAACGGCCGCCGCTGTCGGTGTGGTTGCAGATGTGGCCGGCATCGAAGCCGTCCATGAAGCCATACGGACCATAATCGAGCGTCAGGCCCAATATCGACATGTTGTCGGTATTCATGACGCCATGGCAGAAGCCGACCGCCAGCCAGTCGGCCATCAGCGTGCCGGTGCGGCGCGTGACCTCGGCCAGCATGCCCGCCACGGCGCTGCCGGGCAGGTCGCGACAGCCGGGATAATGGCGATCGATGACGTAATCGGCCAGCACGCGCAGCAGCTCGGGCTGTTTTTGCGAGGCCCAGTGCTCGAACGATCCGAAACGCACGAAGCTGGGCGACATGCGGGTCACCACCGCGGCGCTCTCGATGGTCTCGCGCGCGACCTGATCGTCGGCGGCGACCAGCGCCAGCGCCCGCGTGGTCGGGATGCCCAGACCGTGCATGGCTTCGCTGGCCAGGTACTCGCGCACCGACGAACGCAAGACCGCGCGGCCGTCGCCCATGCGCGAATACGGCGTGCGGCCGCTGCCCTTGAGCTGAAGCTCCCAGTTGCCTTGCGGCCCGCGCACCTCGCCCAGCAGATGCGCGCGGCCGTCGCCCAGCTGGCCGGCCCACACGCCGAACTGATGGCCGCTATAGACGGCCGCCAGCGTCGCGCCGCCGGGCAGCGGCTCGCTGCCGGCCACCACCGCCAGGAACTCGGGCGTCTGCAGCGCCGCTGGCGCCAGGCCGATCAAGGCCGCCGCATCGGTGTTGGCATGCAGCAGCCGGGGCGCCTGCCTGAGCGGCTGGGTGGCCAGCCGCGTGTAGAAGGCCTCGGGCAAGGCGGCGAAGCTGTTGTCGGTGACGAGGGACTGCCAGGGGCTGACGGAACTCACGAGAGGGACTCCTTGCGCCGCTTGGCGGCACGTTTGGCCGGCCGCACGTAAAAGATCGCCGACAGGAAGAACGTGGTCGACAGCACGATCTCGATCCAGGCCAGCGCGATGGACGGTCCGGGCGGGTCGGACATCGCCCGCACCACCCCTTCCATCAGGTACAGCAACACCAGCATGCTGGCCCACTGCATCGTGTAGAGATTGCCGCGCACCACGCCGCGCACCGCGAAGGCCAGCGGCAGCGCCTTCAGGAACAGCCACGAGCCGCCGGGGCGCAGCGGCGCCAGCCAGGTTTCCCAGGCCACGCAAAGAACCAGCAAGGCAAGCAGACTGATGGCCGCGCCACGGCGCAAGACGGGATTGAGTTCGGCATCCATGCTGCTATTATCGCCCGATGGATCAGCCTGCGGACTCGACCGACCGGACCTTGGCCGTCCCGGCGGCCTATCACAGCCTTTCCTGGCGCCAACGGATAGGCAAGCTGCTGCGTTTCGCGCTGCTGCGCGCCGAAGAAGAAAAGCTGCTGCAGGCCGCCTCGAGCCTGACCTTCACGACGGTGCTGTCGATCGTGCCGATGCTGGCGGTGGTGCTGTCGCTGTTCACGGCCTTCCCCTTGTTCAACGAGTTCCGCCTGGCGCTCGAGGGCTTCCTGGCCAACAACCTGATGCCGCCGGCCGTGTCCGACAACATCATGGAGTACCTCAACCAGTTCGCGTTGCAGGCCTCGCGGCTGACGACGATCGGCGGCCTGTTCCTGATCGTCACCTCGGTCATGCTGATCATGACCATCGACATGGCCTTCAACGACATCTGGCATGTGACGCGCCAGCGCCCGATGCGCCAGCGCGCGCTGGTGTACTGGGCGATCCTGAGCCTGGGCCCGGTGCTGGCCGGCGCCAGCCTGTGGGCGACCTCGGTGCTGGCGCGCGCATCGATGGGGCTGGCCGGCGACCTGTCGCAGGCGGCCGAGATCTTCCTGGCCGGCGTGCCGATCGTGCTGACCGCGCTGGGCTTCGCCGGCCTGTTCGTGGTGGTGCCCAACCGCCGGGTCGAATGGAAGGATGCGCTGGCCGGCGGGGTCTGTACCGCCGTGCTGCTCGAGATCACCAAGCGCGGCTTCGCGCTCTACATCACCAACTTCCCGGCCTACACCGTGATCTATGGCGCGTTCGCGACCGTGCCGGTGTTTCTGCTGTGGATCTACATCTCGTGGCTGGCGGTGCTGCTGGGCGCCTCGCTGGCCGCCAGCCTGCCGCTGATCCGGCTGGGCCGCTGGAACGTCGCGCGCCGGCCGGGCGCGCAGTTCATCGATGCGGTCGGCGTGCTGCGCGCGCTGTATGCGCAGCGCGGCCAGGTGCCGCCGGGGCTGGACAGCAAGTCGCTGTCGTCGAGCCTGCGGCTGCATCAGGACGAACTGACCGACGTGCTGAACTGCCTGTCCGAGCTGGGCATGATCGCGCGTGGACAGGTACGCAACAAGGATGTTTGGGTGTTAAGCTGCGACCCCCGCGACGCCACGCTGGCGCCGCTGGTCGATTGTTTCCTGATCGACCGCAAGCAGCGCCGCCTCGAAAACGAACCCGAGATCCTGGAAGCCGTGGCGCCCATCCTGGCGGGCGGACGGGCGGCCAAACTGGAATCCATCATCGATATCGCGCCGCCGGCCGAGCCGCCGCTTTCGCCCTCGGCACCGGTCAATGCGCAGCCCAAACCGGAACCCCCCGGTTCCACGGAGACTAGCCATGCTCAGAGTCAGTGAAATCCTGCGGGTCAAGGGCAACACCTTGTACACCGCCACGCCCGACATGCCTGTCTCGCAGGCGATCCAGACCATGAGCGACCAGGACATCGGCTCGCTGGTCATCATGGAGCACGGCATGCTGGCCGGCATGCTGACCTTTCGCGAAATCCTGCGCCACGTGCATCGTTCGCAAGGCGAGTTCGCCGACTACACGGTGCGCGCGATCATGGACGACGCGCCGGTCAGCGTCACGCCCAACACCAGCGCCGACGAAGTGCAGCGCCTGATGCTGGAGAAGCACGCGCGCTACATGCCGGTGATGGACGGCCCGGTGCTGCTGGGCGTGATTTCGTTCTACGACATGGCGCGCGCGATCGTCGCCGCGCAGCAGTTCGAGAACAACATGCTCAAGGCCTACATCCGCGACTGGCCGGGCGACGACGCGCAGGCCAGCGCCGCGTCCTGACGCCAGGCGCCTGGCG
>JAEZBO010000024.1 GCA_023427085.1 Pseudomonadota bacterium | reverse complement strand
ATGGTGCGCGGTGCCGCCGTGGCGCCGCCCGGCCTGCGGCGCCAGCTCGATGTCGAGCACCCACTGGCCCAGCACCTGTTCGGCGCGGATGCGCGTGATGTCCTGCCACGGCAGCACCTGCCCGCCCAGTTCGCGCGCCGACAGTCCGGTGCCGTCCCATTGCAGCACCGGCCGCGGGTCGCGCACCTGCCTCAGGCTGATCCAGGCGCCGGCGGTCGTGCCCAGGCATAGCGCGACCAGCGCCAGCCGCAGACCCGCGTCCAGGTCGGCCTGCCAGCCCAGCCAGAGCGTCAAGGGCCACAGCAGCAACGCCGGCAGGCCCAGCTGGATGCCGAGCTTGCCGGCAGGGCTGAGCCAACTGGCGCGCAGGACGGTGGGCGCGATCGGCGCGTCGGCGCCGCAGGTGGAAGTCATGGAGAATCAGGCGTTCGAAGAGACGGCGCGGCGTAGCGGCGCGGCTCCCGGCGTGCGCCGGCCTGCGTCGGGCGGGCTTGCACGGGAACCGCAGGCCGGCTGACCGCCTGCGTGTCGGGACCCGTATTAAACGCCGTCGCGCCCGCGGCTGGGAAGCCTATTCGTCGATGAGGACGCCAGCGCGGCCAGCGCGCCGAGCGCGCGTGCCGCGTGCCGGCCCGGCGGGGCTCAGCGGCCGTCGGGCGCCTGGATCAGCGGACTGCTGATCCGGTTCCAGTACTGAAAGGCCTGCAGCGCGCTTTGGCTGGCCTCCAGCTGCTGGTACTGACGCAAGGAGGTCAACGAGATGCGGCGCACCGAGCGCGGCAGGCCCAGGCGCCAGTTGCGGCGCAGCCGCTGGCCCGGGGCCAGCGCCAGATGAAAATCGAGCACCTGCTGGCCGCGCACACGATGGACCCGGATATCGGCCACGTGGCTCCACGGCAGCAACGGTTCGCGCAGCGACCGGCCAGCCACGCCAACGCTGCTCAGGCGCAGCACCGGTTGGCGGCCGCGGATCTTGCGCAGGCTGCGCCAGGCCAGCCAGGCCATCGGCAGCAACGCCAGCGCCGGTGCCAGTGCATGCAGGTAATACCCGTCGCGAACCAGGACCAGCGCGGCGGCGATCAACGCGGCACACAACAGCCATTGCACAAGGGCGACACGGGCGGCCTGGCTGAACCAGCTGGGACGGTATGACACGTAAGGCGGCAGTGCAGGAGCGCGCGTCGCGGGCGAGGTCATCGGCGAGTACCGGAAAATGGAACGATTAACGGCGGATATTGAATACGGGTTGCTGCGGGACCGCGTATTAAATGCCGATTAGCGCCGGTAAGGCAACTGCCGAGATTATCGGTTTTAATTACGTAGTTATTAATCGGGACATTTTGGATATTAGTGATGGCGCGGTTTTCGCAATATTGCGTATTAATGCCGGGCTATTTTATTTGCTTACTTTTTCCAGCCCCGGCCGGCGCGCCGTTTATATATTCCGACCCGCGTGGATGAAACGCTGGCGGCTCAGCGCCAGCCGCGTTCGCGGTAATACCTGGCGGCGCCGGGATGCAGCGGCGCGATCAGGCCGGCGCTGATCATGTTCTCGGCGGTCAGCCCCGCCAGCGCTGGATGCTGGCTCTTCAATTCGTCGAGATTCTCGAACACGCTCTTGACCACCAGGTAGATCATTTCGTCGCCGACGTCGGCCGATGCCAGCAGGGTCGCAACGACTCCGTAGGATGCGACGTCGCGCGGATTATTTGGATAGGTGCCGCCCGGTATCACCGCCCGGGTGTAATAGTTATGCTGCGCCAGCAGTCGCTCGACCGCCGGCCCGCCGACGGCGGCCAGCCGGGCGCCACAATCGCGGGTGGCTTGCAGCACGTTATCGGAAGGATGGCCGACCCCATAGAAAAAGGCGTCGATGCGGTTTTCGCATAGCGCCTTGCCGTGCTGGTCGGGACGCAACGTGGTGATCTGGGCGAAGTCGCGCAGGGTCCAGCCCTGGGCCTGCAGCAATTCGTCCAGCGACGCGCGCGAGCCCGAACCGGCATTGCCGACATTGAGCCGCTTGCCGCGCAACTGGTCGAATGCGGTGATGCCGGCCTGGGGCCGGGTCACCAGCGTCAGCGGCTCGGGATGCAAGGCCAGTACCGAGCGCAGCTTGTGCTGCGGCTCGGCCTTGAACGGCGGCAAGCCTTCGTAGGCCTTGTAGGCCACATCCGACTGCACGATGCCCATGTCCATCTCGCCGGCGCCGATGGTGCCGGCGTTGTAGACCGAGCCGCCGCTGGCTTCGACCGAACAGCGCACGCCATGGCGCGCCCGCTCCTTGTTGACCTGGCGGCAGATGGCGACCCCGGCGGCGTAGTAGACGCCGGAGACATCACCGGTTCCGATGGTGACGAAGCGCGCCTGCGCTGGGGCGGCCGGCAGGCTACAGGCCGCGGCGACGGCCAGCAGGCCGGCGGCGCAGCGCGCTGTCCGGCTCGCGCGCGTCATCCCATGCCATGCCAAAAAAGGGGACGTGAAGGCGCGACGGCGAAGCATCATGGGCGAGATCGACTGTAGGGTGACAGGGGCCGGCGTCCTGGCGATCCGGCGATCGGTGCCAGGAGCGCTGGCAATCCTGTGATCCGGAAGAACACGGTTGAGCCCTAAGCTTAGCCCGGTTCAACACGCCAGCCATGCCTGTCCCCGTTTCGGGCCGTCTGGCGCGGATTCGCGGACTGCATCAAAACGTAGTCTCGCGCACCGGCCGTCCGGGTGAAAATCGCCTTGCTGCGTCGCAGCAAGTCGCGTTCGTTGCGGTGCAATACAGGCCGTAGTTTGCCTATAAGCAAAAACACAAACCGTTGCTTTCATAGGAGAAAAGGGCCAGATCATGCCTGTTGACGGCATGTTGTGCCCGGGTACAAGGTTGACAGCCTCCCAGGGGGTGTCTACTATTTCACTCAAATCATTCGTGCACTAATTAATTTAGTTGAATTGGTTTTTATATGAATAATCCTGTTACGAACCAGTCGGCGGCCAGTGCGGCGCCCAGCGTCTCTGCCGCTCAGCAATACGACCTGCGCATCCTGCGTGCGCTGCGGCGCATCACGCGTTCGATCGCCTTGCACTCGCGACAGCTGGCAGCCTGCAGCCACATCACCGCGCCGCAGTTGATCTGCCTGCGCACGATCCTGGCCGCGCCGGCGCCGCTGACCGCCACGGCGATCAGCCGCGAGATGCACGTCAGCCCCAGCACCGTGGTCGGCATTCTCGACCGCCTGGAAGACAAGGGGCTGATCCGCCGCGAACGCGGCCGCGAAGACCGCCGGATCGTGTTCGTGACGGCGACCGAAGCGGGTGCCCTGCTGGCGCAGGAAGCGCCGTCGCCGTTGCAGAAAAAACTCGCGGATTCGCTCAACGCCTTGCCCGAACTGGAGCAGGCCACCATCACGTTGTCGCTCGAACGGATCGTCGACCTGATGGAGGCCGGCGGCCAGCCAGGCGAAGTCGCTGGCGATCTGCATTCACCTTTGCTGGACGTGCCGACGCATGGCGCGCCGCCTGAATCGGGGTTGGTGGTATGAACGACGTGACCGAGCTGGACCAGATCGATACTCAAGCCTTGCAGGAGCGGGCACGTCCCGCGACCGCCAAGGTCTTTCCATACACGCTGCGGCCGCCGCGCCGTGCCGACGGCGCGGCGATCCACGCATTGATCGCCGCCTGCCCGCCGCTGGATTTGAATTCGGTCTATGCCTACCTGCTGCAGTGCGAGCACTTCGCCATGACCGGCGTGGTGGCCGAGCGTGACGGTCGCATCGACGGCTTCATCTCGGCCTACCAGCCGCCCGGCCGGGAGGACGTGATCTTCATCTGGCAGGTGGCGGTGCACGAACGCGCCCGCGGCCATGGCCTGGGCCAGCGCATGCTGGCCGAGATCCTGCGCCGGCCGGCCTGCGCCGATGCATGTTTCCTCGAGACCACCGTCGGTCCCGACAACAAGGCGTCGCGCGGCATGTTCGCGTCGCTGGCGCGCAAGCTGCGGGCACCGATCGCCGAATCCGCGCTGTTCACGGCGGGCATGTTTGGCGACGGCCCCGAACACGAGGACGAACGACTTTTACGCATAGGTCCCTTCCATGCCGGCCATCTGGCCGGACAGGAGCAGGACTGACCACGAACCGGGACCGTCCGCCGTTTCCTGCCCGCGCTGGATCCGGCATTCCGTTAACGACGGTTCCCCAGAACGCAAGTTCTACAACAGAGAGGGAGAAAGATATGGACCTGAAAATTTTTGACCGCATGGAATCCGAAGTTCGAGGCTACATTCGGTCGTTTCCGGTGATCTTCAACCAGGCGAAAGGCTCCGTGCTGATCGACGAGGACCGCTCCGAGTACATCGATTTCTTCAGCGGCGCGGGCACGCTGAACTATGGCCACAACAATCCGCTGTTCAAGGAAAAGCTGGTCGAGTACCTGCATGCCGATGGCGTGGTCCACGGCCTGGACATGGCCACCAGCGCCAAGAAGGAATTCCTTGAAACCGTCGACCGCGTGCTGCTCAAGCCGCGCAAGTGGGAATACACGCTGCAGTTCACCGGCCCGACCGGCACCAACGCCGTCGAAGCCGCGCTGAAGATCGCGCGCCAGGTCAAGGGTCGCCCCAACATCATTTCGTTCACGCACGGCTTTCACGGCGTGAGCGGCGGTTCGCTGTCGGCCACCGCCAACGCCAAGTTCCGCGACGCCGCGGGCGTGGCGCTCGGCAACACCACCTTCATGCCGTACGACGGTTATTTCGGCCCGGATGTCGACACCATCGCCTATCTGGAGCGCATGCTCGATGACCCCAGCAGCGGCATGGACAAGCCGGCTGCGGTGATCGTGGAGACGGTGCAAGGCGAGGGCGGTGTCAACGTCGCCACGCTGCGCTGGCTCAAGGAACTCGACAAGCTGTGCAAGCGCCACGACATGTTGCTGATCGTCGACGACATCCAAGTGGGTTGCGGCCGGACCGGCAAGTTCTTCAGCTTCGAGACGGCCGGCATCCAGCCCGACATCATCACGCTGTCCAAGTCGCTGTCCGGCTATGGCCTGCCGATGTCGCTGGTGCTGATGAAGCCCGAGCTCGACATCTGGAAGCCCGGTGCGCACAGCGGCACCTTCCGCGGCAACAACCTGGCTTTCGTGACCGCTACCGCCGCACTGAACCACTACTGGGCCGATGATGCCTTCACCACCGAGATCGAGCGCAAGGAGCGCACGGTGCGTGACTGGCTCGAGAACCTGGTGCACAGCTATCCCGCCGCCGGCCTGTCGGTGCGTGGCCGCGGCCTGATCCAGGGTCTGGTGACCCAGTCGGATCACTCGCTCGCCAACAAGATCGCTCAGAAGGCGTTCTCGCAAGGCGTCGTCATTGAAACCTCGGGCGCCAATGACGAAGTGCTCAAGCTGCTGCCCGCGCTGACCATCGAGGACGATCTGCTGGCCCGCGGCCTGGACGTCATCGAGCGCAGTGTCGCGCAGGTGCTGGCCGAGCAAGGCGATGGCGCCCGTGTCCTGAAATTTGGAGGTAACCGTCGATGATCGTACGCAATGTCAAGGATGTGATTGGCACCAAGGATGAGGTCAAGACCGACAACTGGCTGAGCCGCCGCGTGCTGCTCAAGAAGGACGGCATGGGCTTTTCCTTCCACGAGACGGTGATCTTCCCGGGGACCGAAACCCACATCCATTACCAGAACCACCTCGAGGCCGTCTGGGTCGTCGAGGGCGATGGCGAGATCGAAACCATCGCCGACGGCAAGAAGTACAAGCTCGAGCCGGGCGTGGTCTACGCGCTGGACAAGAACGACGAGCACTGGCTGCGTGGCGGCAAGCAGGCCTGCCGCGTGCTGTGCGTGTTCAACCCGCCGCTGACCGGCCTGGAAGTCCACGACGAGAAGGGTGTGTACCCGCTCGAACAGGACCAGGCTGCCTGATAGACGCCATTTCACCGGGGCACTGCCGGCTCGCCGGCCGCGCCCCGCGCAAGACCGAACAGGAGGACCGAATGATTACCCCCGCAAAGGACATCTACGCGTCGCGCACCGACCGAGGATCGGCCATCATTGCCCGCCAGGATCCGGTGGTGTACGAAGGTGGAACCTATGCCGACGCACTGAGCCAGGACCAGGTCTCGTCTTACGAGAGCAATGGTTTCCTGCTGCTCGAGAACGTGTTTTCGGATGAAGAGATCAAGGCGCTGACCACCGAGGTCGAGCGCATGACGCGCGACCCGGCCATCGTGCGCCGCGAGGAAGCCATCACCGAGCCCAACAGCGACGCGGTGCGCTCGATCTTCATGGTGCACGTGCTCAGCCCGGTGATGATGAAACTTGCGCGTGACCCGCGCCTGATCCATGTGGCGCGCCAGATCCTGGGCTCGGAGGTCTACATGCATCAGTCGCGTGCCAACCTCAAGCCCGGCTTCAAGGGCAAGGAGTTCTACTGGCACTCGGACTTCGAGACCTGGCACGTCGAGGACGGCATGCCCAACATGCGCGCGCTCAGCTGCTCGGTGCTGCTGACCGACAACAACGAGTGCAATGGCCCGCTGATGCTGGTGCCCGGTTCGCACCAGCAGTTCATCTCGTGCGTCGGCGAAACCCCCGACAATCACTACAAGAAGTCGCTCAAGAAGCAGGAGTACGGCGTACCGGATCCGGTCAGCCTGCAGCTGCTGGCCGAGCAGGGCGGTATCCGTGCGATGACGGCCAAGGCCGGCTCGGTGGTGTTCTTCGACTGCAACACCATGCATGGCTCGAACAGCAATATTTCGCCGTGGCCGCGCGCCAATGTCTTCATGGTCTACAACAGCATGGAGAACACGCTGAATCCGCCCAAGTACGGCTTGGCACCGCGGCCCGAGCACATCGCCACCCGCAAGGCGTTCTCGGCCCTCACGCCGCTGGACAAGCTCAAGGCCGTGAGCTGACGCAATGGTTCCCTCAGGGTAGGGTCTGCAGTCCGGCCCGACCCGGGGGCCGGCATCCGCGGGGATGCCGGCCCCTTCTGTTTTGGGCTCAGCCCCGGGCAGCCGGTCCGTCCAGCACCCGTCCCGCGCGCACCGGCCGCGCGCCTTGCTCGTCCAGCGCCAGCTGGCCGTTGACGTAGACGCGCCGGATGCCGGCCGCCGGCGTGGCCGGCTGCGCGAAGCTGGCGCTGTCGATGACGGTGTCGGGATCGAACACCACCAGGTCGGCGTAATGATCGGGCGCCAGCAGGCCGCGTTGCTGCAGGCCGAATTGCCCGGCCGGCAGACCCGACATCTTGTGCACCGCCTGCTCCAGCGCAAACAGCGAGGTCTCGCGGCAGTAGTGCCCGAGCACGCGCGGAAACGCGCCCCACAGCCGTGGATGCGGATGCGCGTCGTGCGGCAGGCCGTCCGAGCCGATCATGGTCGGCGGGAAAGCCAGGATGCGCCGCACGTCCGCTTCGTCCATGATGAAGTAGATCGCCCCGGCCGGCGCCAGCCGGATCGCCGCGGTCTTGGCGTCGCAGCCCATCTGCTCGGCCACCGCCGCCAGTTCCTGACCGGCGAATTCCGGATGCGGCGTGGACCACGCCACCAGCACGCTGCTGGCGCGGTCGATCAGGTCCGGGTGCAGCATCGTCGACGAGGCGTTGTAGGGATAGCAGTCCAGGCCCACCGGCTGGCTTTCCATGGCCTGGGCGATGCGCGCCAGCGTCTGCACCGAGCGGCCGTGGTTGCACAGCCCGGCCAGCTTGTGGTGCGAGATGATCACGCGCACACCCAGTTCACGGCCGATCAGGAAGGTCTCGTCGAGCGAGTCCATGACCTTTTCGGCTTCGTTGCGCATGTGCGTGGCGAACACGCCGCCGTAACGCTTGAGCGGCTCGCCGACCGCGACGATTTCCGCGGTCGGTGCCTCGCGGGCCGGCGGATAGAAGGTGCCGGTCGACAGGCCCCACGCACCGGCACGCATCGCCACGTCGACGTGCTCGCGCATCGCGGCGATCTCGGCCTCGTTGGCCGGGCGTTGCAGATCCTGCATGACCTCGGCGCGCAGGGTGGTGTGCCCCACCAGCGGCAGCGCGTTGACCGCGATGCCGGCGGTGCGCAGCGCCGCGATGTAGTCGGCGAAGCGCGCGTAGCGCGCGCCGCCGGCCTCGGCCACCAGGTCCAGCGGCGGTACCGCGTGTGCCTTGGACAGCGGCGCCAGGCTGATGCCGCAGTTGCCGGTCACGACGGTGGTGACCCCCTGCGTGAGCTTGGGCAGCATGGCCGGCGAGCTCAGCAGGGCCCGGTCGTCGTGGGTATGCACATCGATGAAGCCGGGCGCCACCGCCAGCCCGTGCAGGTCGATCTCGTCGCGGCCGCGCGCCGGGCCCAGATCGCCCAGCGCGGCGATGCGTTCGCCCGTCACGGCGATGTCGCCGTCGTAGCGCGGCTTGCCGCTGCCGTCCAGGATGCTGGCGTTGCGCAGCACCAGGTCATAGTCTTTCATGGCGCCCTCAGATGCTGGCGATCAGGCCGCCGTCCACGCGGATGACCGAACCGGTAATGTACGAGGCCTGCTCGCTGGCCAGGAACGCCACCGTGTCGCCGTACTCGTCCGGCCGGCCGTAGCGGCGCGCCGGGATGCTCTGCGTGCTGGCCTGGCGCACCTGCTCGACGCTCTTGCCCTCGCGCTGCGCGCGCGCCTCGTCCAGCTGCTGGATGCGGCCGGTCATGATGCGGCCGGGCAGCACGATGTTGGCGGTCACGCCCTGCGGGGCCACCTCGGCCGCCAGCGTCTTGGACCAGCCCACCAGCGACAGCCGCAGGGCATTGGACATGCCCAGGTTCGGGATCGGCGACACCACGCCCGACGAGGTGCTGGTGATGATGCGGCCCCAGCCGGCCTCGCGCATCGCCGGCAGCACCAGGTCGGTCAGCTGGATCACCGACACCACCATGGCCTCGAACTGGCGCCGCCACTGTTCGGCGGCCACGCCGGCCGCGGTGGTGGGGGGCGGCCCGCCGGTGTTGTTGACCAGGATGGCCGGCGCGCTCAGTTCGTCGCGCACGCGGCCCAGCAGCGGCTCGAACTGATCGGCGCGCGCCAGGTCCAGCACGTAGGGCCGGGCCTGTCCGCCGGCCTGCGCGATGCCGTCGACGGTCCGCGCCAGCGCGTTGGCGTCGATGTCGCAGGCCGCCACGCGCACTCCCTCGCGCGCCAGCGACTGGGCGATCGCCGAGCCCAGGCCGCCGCCGGCGCCCAGCACCAGCGCGGTCTTTCCAGAAATACCTAGATCCATGAGTGTGTCTTCCGTGTGTCGATTCAGCCGAGCTTGGCCAGGCGCTTTTCCTGGCGGGCCAGCAGGTTGTCCAGTTCGGCCATGTCGGCCTTGTCCATCGCCGGGCCGGGCTTGCGGGTGGCGGCGCAGCGGATCGCGCCGCGGCGGCGCAGCACTTCCTTGCGGATCGCCAGGCTGACGCCGAACTGGTACTCGTGCTTGAGCAGCGGCAGGTAGGCGTCGAACAGGTCTTCGGCTTCTTCCGGCTTGCCGGCGTCGAACAGGCGGTGCACGCCCACCAGCATCTCGGGGAACGAGAAACCGGTCATCATGCCGTCGGCGCCGCGGCGCATTTCCTGCGGGATGTACAGGCCGTTGTTGCCGACCAGCACGCTGATGCGGCGGCGGCCGTCGTTCTGCGCCTGCTCGCGCAGCTGCGTGATCTTGCGCAGGCCGGGGAACTCTTCATGCTTGAGCATGACGATCTGCGGGAAGTCGTCGACCAGCCGGTTGAGCGTGGCCAGCGAGGTCCACACGGTGGTCGATTGCGGGTAGTCCTGGTAGCAGACCGGGATGTCCGAGATCGGCTCGAGCACCGAGGCCACGTAGCGGTAGACCTGCTCGTCGGTCTTCAGGCCCGGCGCCGGCGCCAGCATGATGCCGGCCGCGCCGGCGTCCATGGCCTGGCGCGCGATGCGCTGCACGTGCAGGTTGCTGACGTGGCTGGCGCCGACCACCACCGGCACCTTGCCGTCGACGCGGCGCAGCACGCGCTGCATGAAGGCCAGCGACTCCTGCTCGGTCAGCTTGGGGGCTTCGCCCAGCACGCCCAGGATGGTGATGCCGTCGACGCCTTTCTCCAGATAGAAATCGGTCAGGCTGTCGGCGCTGTCCAGGTCGAGCTCGCCGTTGTCCAGGAAGGGCGTGGCGGAAATGGTGTAGACGCCTTTGGATTGGGCGTCGAATTTTTGCGTCATGATGGTTTCCTTGTCAGGCGGGTACGAGGGTGCGCAGGATGCGATCCAGGGTGTAGCGCGCGTGCAGCCACAGGTCTTCGGCCTGCTCGACGCTGAGCGCGCGAAAGCGCACGGAGCGGCCGGGCGCGAGCTGAGCCGCGCGCGCCAGGTCGATCCGGCAAAGGGTGGCGATCTTCGGGTAGCCGCCAGTGGTCTGGCGGTCGACGAAGGCGATGATGGGTTCCCCGTCACCGGGTATCTGGATGCTGCCGTGGGCGATCGCATCCGAGACGATGTCGTGGCCGGCGCGATGGAGCAGCGCCGGGCCGGCCAGGCGATAGCCCATACGGTCCGACTCGGGCCGGACCTGGTATTCCGATTGCAGGAACCGTTCGATCTGGTCGGCCTCGAAGCGGTCCTGTTGCGGGCCCAGCACCACCCGCAGCGGTCCGGGGCGACGCCAGCTGAGCGTGGCCGGGTCCAGGCCGTGGGCCAGTGCCAGCGGCGGTCCGGCGGGCAGCGTGGCGGCGCGCAGCGGCAGCC
>JAEZBO010000022.1 GCA_023427085.1 Pseudomonadota bacterium | reverse complement strand
CCGGCGTGCAGAGCTGGCTCGTCGTGGACGGGCAACAACGGTTGACGACACTGAGTATTCTGCTGTGTGCGATTCGGGATCACGTTCAAGAGTCCGACGCGCAGCTAGCGGCCAAGATCGACGACATGTACCTGTTCAACAAGTATGCGTCGGGGATGGAGCGATACACGCTTCTACCCACGAAGGCCGACCGAGCGGCGTGGTTGGCGCTCGTGGAAAGGGACCCTGGTGCTGGTGGTGAGGATCGGATCGGCGAGGCCTATCGCTTTTTTCGGGCCGCGCTCGTCCAAGCCGACGACCCGGACGATGACCATGATCTGATTCGGATCGAGCAGGCGGTAGCGGCGAGGTTGAGCCTCGTGGAAATCGCCGCGCACCCGGATGACAACGTCCACCGCATCTTCGAGTCACTCAACTACACCGGCCAGCCGCTAACCCAGGCAGACCTGCTGCGAAACTACCTCTTCATGCGCCTGCCCGCTCGGGGTGACCACGTCTACGAACGGCATTGGCTGCCGCTTCAGGAGTTGCTCACGGATAAGCAGCTTGAGGACCTGGTCTGGCTGGACCTGGTGCTCCGTGGGGACGACCGCGCCACCCAGGAGGCGATTTACCAGTCGCAGCAGCTGCGCCTCGGCCAATTGTCCGGTGAGGCTGCGATCGAGGAGTGGATCATCGATCTCCACCACAAAGCGCGCCTGTTCCGCAAGATTCTGAAGCCGGGCGAAGTCGCAGATCCGATCCTGCGGCGGGCGTTGGACCGGCTCGACCGCTGGGGTGCGGCAGTGGTCCACCCCATCGCTCTCTATGTCCTGCTGGCGCACGAGGCGCGCCGCCTCAGCTCGGCCGAAGCCGCTGATGCACTACGGGTCGTCGAGAGCTACCTGGTCCGTCGCATGATCGCGGGCATCGCCAGTGCCAACACCAATCGAATCTTGATGTCGCTGGTCAAGGACCTGGGAGAACAGGTCCCCTCGGCCAAAGCGATCACGCGGGCGCTTTCAGGGGTCCGGAAGAAGTTCCCCACCGACCAGTACATCCGCGAAGCCGTGCTGGTGAACAGCTTCTACTGGCTGGGGCGCGGTCCGCAGCGCAGCTACGTGCTGCGCTGCATTGAGGAGGACTTCGAGCACAAGGAGCCCATCAACTTCGACACCGCGAAGGTCACCATCGAGCACGTGTTGCCGCAGTCCCTGACGGACGAGTGGCGGGAGATGCTGGCTCCCGACCTGGAGGCCGACGAGACGGTCGAGGAACTACACAGCTCCCTGGTGCACACTCTCGGGAATCTCAGCCTGACCGCGTACAACCCCAAGCTGGCCAACGACGGATTCGAGGCCAAGAAGAAGATCCTCCGCGACAGCGGACTCGCGATGAATCGTGAAATCGCTGACTCGCCCCGGTGGGGTCGAACGGAGATCCTCGCGCGTGGCCGAGCCCTCGCTGACCGAGTCCTGCTCATTTGGCCGGGCCCCGACGAATCGGCCGCGGTGACTCCACCCAGCCCACGCTGGTCCCTGATGAACCAGGCGCTTGCCAGCATTCCTGCCGGCCGCTGGACCAGCTACTCGGACATCGCGGAGGTGATCGGCGTATTCCACCGCGCGGTTGCCGGACGCCTCGCCAGTGTCCAGGTTCCGAACGCCCATCGAGTCTTGAAGATCGACGGCGCCATCTCGGCAGACTTCCGCTGGCCCGACCCTCAACGCCGAGACGACCCACGGACCGTGTTGGAGGCCGAGGGTGTGCGCTTCGACCATGCGGGTCGGGCGGCAGCTGACCAGCGGATGACCGCCACCGAACTAGCGCGCGAGGTTGGTCTCGACACCAGCGAAGACGGGGAAGGCGAGGAGCCGGCAGCCGCATAACGAGCCTGCCCGCGCGTCGAGGTGATCGATGCTGGCGGGCAGGAATGCGAAGATGCGCTCCCGACTACTGCCTGTCGCGAATCTGACTTGTGCGTGGTTCAGCCCATCCGGCAGGTCAGAGCCCGGTAAGGGGTGAAGTAGCATGCGGCGGTGATCCGCTCATGAGACCGACGATCGCCGCCGACACCCTGCGCCAGACCCTCACCCAGTACCTGACCACGACCTTCGGTCTGACCGAGGACGGCGTACGCCAAGGCCTGGAAGGCTTCCTTTCTCACCAGCAGCAGGGCATCTTCCGCGGGCCGTACCTGCGGATCCGCACCCCCTTCCGCCCGGCGGTGGGTGACGGGCGCGCGGGCCGCGACGGGGCGCCGGCCGACTACACTCCCTACCTCCCCCCGGCGAAGGCCTTCGCCCGGCTCTCGACCCGGGGCAAGGCGGCCGAGCCGACCCTGATCACCACCGGCACCGGCTCGGGAAAGACGGAGTCGTTCCTGATCCCGGTGCTCGACCACTGCCGTCGGCAGCGCCAGCAAGGGCGGGCCGGTGTCAAGGCGATCCTGCTCTACCCGATGAACGCCCTGGCGACCGACCAGACGCAGCGCATCAACGATCTGCTGACCGATCCGGCGCTGGCGGGGATCACGGCCGGCCTCTACATCGGGGACGTCGCGGCCATCGAGTACCGCCACGTGATGACGAAGCGGTCGGAGATGCGGCGGACCCCGCCGGACATTCTGATCACTAACTACAAGATGCTGGACCTGCTGCTCCAGCGCGGTGACGACCTGCCGCTGTGGGAGGGCGCGGAACCGGCGTACGTGGTGCTGGACGAGTTCCACACCTACGACGGCGCCCAGGGTACGGACGTGGCGATGCTGTTGCGCCGGCTCGGTGCCGCGCTCGGGCTGGCCGAGGCGGACCGTCCGCTGGGTGGCATCTGCCCGGTTGCCACCTCCGCCACCCTGGGTGAGGGCGGTGGCCGGGACGGCCGTACGGCCATCCGAGAGGTCGCCGAGCAGGTGTTCGGCGTGGCCTTCGACGCCGATTCACTCGTCGGTGAGGACCGCTACGAGCCCGGCGAATTCATGGACCACCAGGACTTCGGGCTGCCCCTGCCCACCCCGGAACAGCTCGCCGCAGTCGACGACCGGAACCCGGGGCTCATGGCCGAGGTCGCCGAGCTGGTGGTCGGCCAGCGCTGCGCCGACGATCCGGCGCGCCTGGGGGAGCTGCTGCGCCGGCATCCGCTCACCAAGGCGGTGCTCGACTCGCTCCAGGCCCGGCCTTGCACGCTCGAAGAGATCATCGACGTGCTGCCCCGGAACAACGCCACCGGCGGGGGCAGCGCCATGAAGACGCGGCCGGAGGTGACCGCCAAGGCAATCGCCCGGTTCGTGGGCCTGCTGTCGCTCGCTGAGAACCCGGAGGTACCGGGTCGTCCGCTGCTCAACATCGAGACGCACCTGTGGGTGCGGTCCGTCTCGCGGCTGCTGCGCGGCACGTCCCGTCAGCCTGCCTTCGGCTGGTACGGCGAGCCGCCCCGGGAAATCGACCCGTACGTGCCGGACGCCGACGTCGTCATCGCCGACAACCGCTACCCGCGCCTGCCGGCTGTCTACTGCCGGCACTGCGGACGGTCCGGCTGGATGGCGCTGTCGCCGGAGAAGGACCCGCAGGAACTGGAGACCGATCCGGACAAGATTTACCGAGCCAGTGTCGGACGGGACAAGCGCCGGGTCCGCGCGCTGATCGCCGCCACCGACGACGAGATCCAGCAGCGCACCGGAGGGCTGCTGGTGCTGGAGTACGGCCGGCGGGTCCGCCCGTTCGACGAGCAGCGCGACCGGGTGCGGTCCGCCGACGCGCTGGTCGTGCTCGGCGACCTCGGTGCGATCGACGCAGCGGAGAAGGATCGTTGCCCGTCCTGCTCGATGGACCACGGCATCCGCTTCCTCGGCGCCGGGCTGGCCACGCTCGCCTCGGTGGCCATCACCCAGCAGTTCACCGGCGGGGAGCTCGACGAGCACGAGAAGAAGACGCTGCTGTTCAACGACTCGGTGCAGGATGCCGCGCACCGGGCCGGGTTCGTCGCCAACCGGTCGTACGCCTTCTCCCTGCGCTCGCTGCTCGCCAGCCGCCTGCGGCCCGGACAGTCGGTGGGGCTGGACGACCTCTTCGTCGAGATGATCGAGAAGGCCGCCGAACCGGAGATCCTTTCCACTGTCGTACCACCCGACCTGCACGATCGGCCGGACGTCGACAGCCTGCTCGCCGGTGAGCACAACGGCACCCGAGAGACCTGGTCGCTGATCAGCGAGCGGCTCGTCTTCGCCACCGTGATGGAGACCGGTCTGCGTTCCCGTCAGGGCCGCACCCTGGAGCTGACCCGCAGCGTCGCCGTCGAGGTGGCCCTCGACGATCCCGCGAAGGCCACCGGGATCTGTCGCGACGTGCAGAGGACCGCCCCGGGGCAGCTCGGTGGCACGCCTGCGGACGATGCCCGCTACCTCGCCTTCCTCCGCGGCCTGCTGGAGCGGCTGCGCACCCGTGGCGCGATCTACCACGAGTGGCTGGTGCCATACCTCAAGCGGGGCGGCACCCGGTGGCAGGTGTGGGGCGGCCGGCCTGCCGGCATGCCCGCCTTCCCGCGCGGCGTGTCCGCGCCCGCCTTCCTGCTCGCGACGCCGAAGTCGAAGTCCGAGTTCGACGCGATCACCGCTCGGGGCAACTGGTATCAGGACTGGACCTCGCGATGCCTCGGCATGGATCTCGCCGCGGCAGCCGCCTACCTGTCCAGCCTGATGCCGGCGTTGGCCGCCGCCGGCATCGTCGCGGTCGGCGACACCGAGGACGGCAACCAGGTGTACGGCCTGACGCCCGGCCACCTGCGCGTCACCCGGCTTGATGACTACGCCGCCAAACAGGCGGGGGTCGCCTGCGACACCTGCCACTGGCAGCAGACGGAACACCCGGACCGGGTGGCCGGATGGGTCGGCCAGCCCTGCCGGCAGTACCGCTGCCGCGGCCTGCTGCGGGCCGCCCACGACGACACCGCGCCGGACGACTACTACCGGCGGCTCTACCTGGAGAGCTCGGTCTTCCGGGTCGTCACCGGCGAGCACACCGGCATGCTCACCCGCGCCCAGCGGGAGAACGTGGAGAAGCAGTTCCGCGACGGCAGGCGGTACACCGACCCGAACGTCCTGTCCTGCACGCCCACCCTGGAAATGGGCATCGACATCGGGGCCCTGTCCGCGGTGGTGCTCGCGTCGCTCCCGCACGGACCGGCGAACTACGTACAGCGGGCCGGCCGGGCCGGCCGGAAGAGCGGCAACGCTCTCGTGCTCACGCTCGTCGGCCGCAGTGAGCGGGACCGCTACTACCTGACCGAGCCGAGAGACATGATCGCCGGGCAGATCGTGCCGCCCGGCTGCTTCCTGTCCGCCGTGGAGATCCTGCGCCGGCAGTACCTGGCGCACCTGATCGACCTGGCGGCGCGCGGCCGGCTGCCCGGAGTGCTGCCCATGCCACGCCGCGCGCACGTACTCTTCGGCCCGAGCGGTTGGCTCGCCAACCTCGCGGAAGCGGCCCGGCGCGACGGCGTCGACCTGGTTACGGGCTTCCTGGCGCTCTTCGGCAACAAGATCATGACCTCCGCCGTCGAGGAACTGCGGGAGTTCGCCGTCGACGGGATCGTCCACCGGGTCAAGGAGGCGGACGAGACCTGGGAGCTCCGGTTGGCGGACCTGCGACGTCGGCTCCGGGAGATCGCCAAGGCCCGTGCCACGCTCGTACCCAGCGACCCCGATCACGCCCGCGAGATCCGGATGCTGAAGGCGGAGGAAGCCGCTGTCCGCCGTCGGCTGCGCGAGGTGAGCGCCGCCGCCGCCCACGGCACGCTGGTCGAGTTCGGGCTGCTCCCGAACTACGCGCTCATCGACAGCCGTACCGATCTCGAAGCGACATTGACCTGGGAGGAGCAGGTCGACGGTGACCGCCGGTTCCACAGCGAGCTGCGCGAGTACGCACGCCCGGCCCGTCCGGCCCTCGTCGAGATCGCCCCCGGCAACAGCTACTACGTCCGGGGCTACAAGCACGAGATCTCCGGGCTCGACGTCGGCCCGCCCGACCGGCCGACATACGAACAGTGGCGGATCTGCGCGCAGTGCGGGTACGTGCGTACCCACCTGGCCAAGGAGGACACCAGCGCATGCCCGCGCTGCGCGGACCGGGGCATCGCCGATCACGGCCGGTTGTTCCACGTGCTGCAGCCGAAACGGGTCTACAGCCGGGACAAGCGCGACGACGCCCGCATCCGGGACGACAGCGACGACCGGGACCGCCGCTTCTACGCCACCACCGTCGC
>JAEZBO010000013.1 GCA_023427085.1 Pseudomonadota bacterium | reverse complement strand
CCGGCGGGCCCCGGACGGGCCCGCGCGAAGAAAAGATCAGACCTGCAGTTTACAACGAACTGTCCAGGAAAGCAGTCAGTTGCGACTTCGACAGCGCGCCGACCTTGGTGGCGGCGACCTGGCCGTCCTTGAACAGCATCAGCGTCGGGATGCCGCGGATGCCGAACTTGGCGGCGGTTTCCTGGTTCTCGTCGACGTTGAGCTTGGCGACGGTGACGCGGCCGGCGTATTCGCCGGCGACTTCTTCGAGGATCGGGGCGATCATCTTGCAGGGGCCACACCAGGCCGCCCAGTAGTCGACCAGCACGGGCTGGCCGGATTGGATGACGTCGGCATCGAAGCTGGCGTCGCTGACATTCTTGATGTTTTCGCTCATAGTGATCTCGGCTGATGCGGACAGGGCCTGGGACAGCGGCAAGGCCGGTCTGGCGCCAGGGATTCCTCAAGAGAGAAAGCATACCACCGCCATGCTGGCTGTCCATCCAGGGCCGCTTACAGAAGGAAACAAGATGCGCAAATCCTGCGCGTTCCAGCGTGAACCGCATGAAGTCACGCGCTGTCCGTAGAATGTAGGTTTTTTTCCACAGCACTTGGGGATAACTTGGCCACACCGCGATACACAGAATCCTCCATCCGGGTGCTCAAGGGTCTGGAGCCCGTGCGCCAGCGCCCGGGTATGTACACCCGCACCGAAAACCCCCTGCACATCCTGCAGGAAGTCATCGATAACGCCGCCGACGAAGCCCTGGGCGGCAACGGCCGGCAGATCCTGGTCACGCAGCACGTCGACGGCAGCGTCTCGGTCGAGGACGACGGCCGCGGCATCCCGGTCGGCATGCATCCCGAGGAACACGCGCCGGTGGTCGAGCTGGTGTTCACGCGCCTGCACGCCGGGGGCAAGTTCGACAAGCAGGGCGGTGGCGCCTATGCGTTCTCGGGCGGCCTGCACGGTGTCGGTGTCTCGGTCACCAATGCATTGGCCACGCGGCTCGAGGTGGTGGTGTGGCGCGACGGCGGCACGCACCGCATCGTGTTTTCGGGTGGCGACGTGGTCGAGGCACTGGCGCCCTTTCCCGAGGCCGGCCGCAAGAAATCCGGGACCCGCGTGCGGGTCTGGCCCGACGCCAAGTACTTCGACAGCGCGGCGATCCCGCAGAGCGAGCTGGCGCACCTGCTGCGCAGCAAGGCGGTGCTGCTGCCCGGCGTCAAGGTGGTGCTGCGCAACGAAAAGACCGGCGACAGCCGCACCTGGTTCTATGAAGACGGCCTGCGCGGCTACCTGTCCGAGGCCCTGGCCGGCGCCGAACTGATGATCCCGCTGTTCGAGGGCGAACAATACGCCGCCAAGGACCACGAGACCTTCGCTGAAGGCGAGGGCGCGCAATGGGTGGTGGCCTGGTCCGACGAAGGCAACGTGGTGCGCGAGTCCTACGTCAACCTGATCCCGACACCGGCCGGCGGCACGCACGAAGCAGGCCTGCGCGACGGCCTGTTCGGCGCGGTCAAGGCTTTTGCCGACCTGCACAGCCTGCTGCCCAAGGGCGTCAAGCTGCTGCCCGAGGACGTGTTCGCGCGCGCCAGCTTCGTGCTGTCGGCCAAGGTGCTCGACCCGCAGTTCCAGGGCCAGATCAAAGAGAAACTCAATAGCCGCGACGCGGTGCGGCTGGTCAGCGGCTTTGCGCGCACCGCGCTCGACCTGTGGCTGAACCAGCACGTCGAATACGGCCGCAAGCTGGCCGAACTGGCGATCCGCCAGGCCCAGGCGCGCGCGCGCTCGGCGCAGAAGGTCGAGAAGCGCAAGAGCTCGGGCGTGGCGGTGCTGCCCGGCAAGCTGACCGACTGCGAGTCCAGCGATGCGTCGCGCACCGAGGTTTTCCTGGTCGAGGGCGATTCGGCCGGCGGCTCGGCCAAGATGGGCCGCGACAAGGAGTTCCAGGCCATCCTGCCGCTGCGCGGCAAGGTGCTCAACGCCTGGGAGGTCGATCGCGACCGCCTGTTCGCCAACAACGAGATCCACGACATCGCGGTGGCGATCGGCGTCGATCCGCACGGACAGGATGACAGCGTCGACCTGTCGGGCCTGCGCTACGGCCGCATCTGCATCCTGTCGGACGCCGACGTCGACGGCTCGCACATCCAGGTGCTGCTGCTGACCCTGTTCTACCGGCATTTCCCGCGCCTGGTCGAGCAGGGTCATGTCTACGTGGCGCGCCCGCCGCTGTTCCGGGTCGACGTGCCGGCGCAGGGCAAGAAGCCGGCGCGCAAGCTCTACTGCCTGGACGACGGCGAGCTCGAGGCGGTCGAGGACAAGCTGCGCAAGGAAGGCGTGCGCGAAGGCGCCTGGAGCATCAGTCGCTTCAAGGGCCTGGGCGAAATGAATCCGACTCAATTGTGGGAGACCACGATGAATCCGGACACCCGGCGCCTGCTGCCAGTGGGCTATGGCGACATGGATCGCCAGGACACCACCCGCATGTTCGAGATGTTGATGGGCAAGGGCGAATCGGCCCAGCGCCGCGCCTGGATCGAAGAGAAGGGCAACCTGGCCGAACTGGACATCTGACCGATACGAGATAGAGCGTTTTTTTAATGACTGAACACAATCAATCAGGGCTGTTCGATGCCGATGGCCAGGAGGCCGCGATCACGCTGGCCCGCTACGCCGAACAAGCCTATCTGGACTATGCGGTCTCGGTCGTGCGCGGCCGGGCCTTGCCCGACGTCGGCGATGGCCAGAAGCCGGTACAGCGCCGCATCCTGTACGCCATGCAGGCGATGGGGCTGGCGGCCGGCAGCAAGCCGGTCAAGTCGGCCCGCGTGGTCGGCGACGTGCTGGGCAAATACCATCCGCACGGCGACCAGGCCGCCTACGATGCGCTGGTGCGCATGGCGCAGGATTTTTCGCTGCGGTATCCCTTGATCGACGGCCAGGGCAACTTCGGCTCGCGCGATGGCGACAACGCCGCGGCGATGCGGTACACCGAGGCGCGGCTGACGCCGTTCGCGCGCCTGCTGCTCGACGAGCTCGACGAAGGCACGGTCGATTTCGGCCCGAACTACGACGGCAGCCAGCAAGAGCCGCACATGCTGCCGGCGCGCCTGCCGGTGATGCTGCTCAATGGCGCCTCGGGCATCGCGGTCGGCATGGCCACCGAGATCCCGGCGCACAACCTGCGCGAAGTGGCGCAGGCCTGCGTGGCGCTGCTGCGCAATCCCAAGCTGTCCGACGACGAACTGGCCGAGCGTATTCCCGGCCCCGACTTCGCTGGTGGCGGCCAGATCATCACGCCGGCCGCCGACATCGCGCAGATCTACCGCGGCGGCCGCGGCTCGCTCAAGGCCCGCGCGCGTTGGCGCTTCGAAGAGCTGGCGCGCGGCCAGTGGCAACTGGTGGTGCACGAGCTGCCGCCGGGTACTTCGGGCCAGAAGGTGCTCGAAGAGATCGAAGAGATCACCAACCCCAAGGTCAAGACCGGCAAGAAGGCGCTCACGCCCGAGCAGCAGCAGTCCAAGGCGCTGATGCTGGGACTGCTGGATGCGGTGCGCGACGAATCGGGCAAGGACGATGCGGTGCGGCTGGTGTTTGAGCCCAAGACCGCCAAGGTCGATCGCGACGAGTTCGTGACGGCGCTGCTGGCGCAGACCAGCATGGAAAACAGCGTGCCGGTCAACCTGGTATGCATCGGCACCGACGGCCGGCCGCGCCAGAAGGGCCTGCGCGAGATCCTCAACGAATGGCTGGTGTTCCGCACCGACACGCTGGTGCGCCGCACGCGCTTCAGGCTCGACAAGGTCACCGACCGCATCCATGTGCTGGAAGGGCGCATGGTGGTCTACCTGAACGTCGACGAAGTGATCCAGACCATTCGCGAGTCGGACGAGCCGCGCCAGGCCTTGATGAGCCGCTTTTCGCTGAGCGAGCGCCAGGCCGAGGACATCCTCGAGATGCGCCTGCGCCAGCTGGCGCGGCTGGAAGGCTTCAAGATCGAGAAGGAACTGGCCGACAAGCGCGACGAGCAGCAACGCCTGCAAGTACTGCTCGACGATTCCAACGCGCTCAAGCGGCTGATGATCAAGGAGATCGAAGCCGACGCCAAGCAATACGGCGACGAGCGCCGCACGCTGATCGAGACCGCCGAACGCGCGGTGATGGAAACGCGCGTGGTCGACGAGCCGGTCACCGTGATCGTGTCGCAGCGCGGCTGGCTGCGGGCGCGCCAGGGCCATGGCCACGACGCCTCGCAGTTCAACTTCAAGTCCGGTGATGCGCTCTATGGTGCGTTCGAGTGCCGCACCACCGACACGCTGATCGCGATCGCCGACACCGGCCGGGTCCACACCATCGCGGTCGCCGGCCTGCCGTCGGCGCGTGGCGACGGCGCGCCGGTCACCAGCATGATCGAGCTCGAGAACGGTGCGCGCATCCTGCACATGATCGCCGCCGCGCCCGACACGCGCTGGTTGCTGGCCACCGAAAGCGGCTACGGGTTCGTCACCCGGCTGGCGGACATGAGCAGCCGCCAGCGCGCCGGCAAGCAGTTCATCACGCTCGACAAGGACGATGCGCTGCTGCGTCCGGTGCCGTGCTTCGACGGCGCACAGCAACTGGCGTTGTACACGGCCAAGGGCAAGCTGCTGGTGTTCGGCCTGGACGAGGTCAAGCAGTTGTCCGGGGGCGGCCGCGGCACGATCCTGATCGGCATCGACGCGCCCGACGTGCTGGCGCAGGTGGTGCCGCTGGGGCCGCTGGGCCTGCGCGCGCGCGGCATCTACCGCAACAAGGAGACCGAAGAGATCTTCGCCGGCGCGGCGCTGGCTGTCTATGTCGGCAAGCGGGCGCGCAAGGGCCGGCAGCTCGAGGCCAAGCCCAAGCAGCCGGTGTTGTCGCCGGTGCTGCCGCCGGTGCAGTAGGGGCGCGGCGCATGCCGGCGCCCGGCCCGCCGTGCGCGGGCCGCCGCGGCGGCAGCCATGCCCGCCTGATCAAAAGCCGCTACGTGCGGCTTTTTTTTCGTGCCTCGACGGCGCGCGTCACGGCGCCGGGCGGCGCTCGATGCGGCGCAACTCCAGCAGCAGGCCACGCGCGGGCACGGCGATCAGCTTGACCTCGCCGTCGGGGCTGGTGGTCGAGTAGCTGTCGGGCTCGGCGGCCAACGCGGCGACGGTTTCCAGGTGGGATGCGGCGTTCGATTCACCGCTCGGAACTGCTGCTTGCGGATCCTCGCGTCGGGCGGCGCCGCAGCCGGCGAGCGGCTCGGCAGGCGGCGTGGCGATCGTGCCGGTGGCGCCGGGTCCACGCTGCCATCGATATTGCCAGCGCGCGTCGCCAGGCGCGAAGACGCCGGCATCGCGCGGCGCGTCAGCCTGGTCGAGGAAGGCCAGGCCTTGTGTGTCGATGGCCTGCGCGGTTGCCGCAACGAGCCGGTGGATGACGCTGGTGCAGTCGTGGTGGCCGTGCTCGGCGAGCTGGCGCGACGACAGCTGGCCGTCGAGCTGCAAGGCGGCCGGCACGTAGCCCGCGGGCGGCGGCCCGCCGGGCCGTGCGCGGGCACCGGCCAGCCAGCGCTGCAGCGGC
>JAEZBO010000004.1 GCA_023427085.1 Pseudomonadota bacterium | reverse complement strand
CGCGGCGTCAGTGCAGGACGGTCCAGACATCCTGCTCACCGGGATAGACCACACCGTAACGGCCGATCGCCGCGTCATCGAAGCCGAAGCCCAGCCCCGGCGTCTGCGGCAACAGCAGGTCGCCGTCCTCGGCCTGCAGCTGCGTATCGATCAGCTTGCGGAAGTTGACGATGTGATCGTCGGGCATCCACTCGGCATAGGTGGCGTTGGTGGTGGCGGCCACGACGTGCACGTGCACGTCGTGCCAGGCGTGCGGCGCGACGCTGACGCCGAAGCTGTCGGCGGTGGCGGCGATCCGGTTGAACTCGGTGATGCCGCCGCATACCGTGGCGTCGGTCTGCAGCAGGGTGCTGGCGCCCTGCACGATCAGGTCCTTGAAGCGCCAGCGGCCCGCCTCGATCTCGCCGGTCGCCACGGTCACCGGCGTGGCGCGCGCCAGCCTGACGTGGTTGTCGATATCGTCGGGCGAGAACGGCTCTTCGATCCAGAACGGGTTGTGGGGCTCGAACACCCGCATGTATTCCAGCGCGGTCGGCAGGTCCTTCCAGGCGTTGTTGGCATCGAGCATCAGCCGCACGTCGTCGCCGATGGCCGCGCGCACCGCGGCGATGCGCTCGCGCTCTTGCGCCACGCTCTGCAGGCCGACCTTCATCTTGACCGCCTTGAAGCCGTCGGCCACATGGCCGGCCATCTCCTGCGCCAAGTCGTCGGGGCTCTTGCCGGGCAGGTAATAACCGCCGCTGGCGTAGGCCGGCACGCGGTCCTGCACCGCCGCGCCCAGATAGCGGTACAGCGGCAGGCCGGCCGAACGCGCGTTCAGATCCCACAAGGCGGTATCGAGCGCCGACAAGGCCCGCATGACGCCGCCGGCGCGGCCCAGCAGCAGCGCCTCCTGGTACATCTCGCGCCACAGGCCCTGCACGCGGGTCGACTCCTGGCCGACCAGCAGGCGGCCCAGCAGGTCGGTCACGGCGATCCGCAGCAGCCGTCCGGCGCCGTTGACCGCATAGCAGTACCCCAGGCCTTCGTGACCGTCGGTGGAGCGGATCTTGACCAGGCAATACTCGCGCGAACGCACCTGGCGGGTCGAGAAGGTCACGGGGTTGTCCAGCGGCACCCGGGCGATGCACACGGAAACCGATTCGATCTTGGGCATGATTTGCTGCTCTCCTGTTGTGGCTGTCTGCTGCGTCATTCGAACTTCAGGCCGCTGGTCTTGATGACCTCGGACCACTTGTCCAGCTCCTGGTCCAGCAGTTGCTGGAACTGCGCCGGGTCGCTGCCGACCGGGTCCAGGCCCATGCCCTGCAGGTTGTTGCGCACCTCGTCGGTGGCGACCACCCGGGCGATCTCCTTGCTGAGCCGGTCGACCACCGGCTGCGGCGTGCCCTTGGGCGCGATGATGCCGAACCAGACGGTGGCTTCGTAGCCGTCGATGCCGGATTCGGCGATGGTCGGCACGTCGGGCAACAGCGCCAGCCGCTCGCGCGAACTGACCCCCAGCGCCTTGAGCTTGTTCTCCTTGACGAACGGCAGGCTCTGCGCCGGCGTGGCGAAGATCAGCGGGATCACGCCGCCCAGCACGTCCGATTGCGCCGGCGCGCCGCCCTTGTACGGGATGTGGTTCATCTTGGTGCCGGCCAGCTGGTTCATCAGTTCGAGCGAGATGTGCTGCGTCGAACCCAGCCCCGGCGAACCGAAGTCGATGGCGCCCTGCTCGGCCTTGGCCAGCGTCACCAGCTCGGCGACGCTGTCGGGCTTGAAGCCGGGATTGGCCACCAGGATGAACGGCGTATCGGCGATCAGCGACACCGGCGCGAAGTCGTCCAGCGTGTAGGCCAGCTTGGGATACAGCAGCGTATTGGTGACGTGCGACGAGATCACCAGCATCAGCGTGTGGCCGTCGGGCGCGGACTTGGACAGCTCGGTGGTGGCGATGACGCTGTTGGCACCGGGCTTGTTCTCGACGATGAAGGGCTGCTTCATGCTCTTGGACAGTTCGGCGCTGACCAGCCGCGCCACCGTGTCGTTCGAGCCGCCGGGCGCCATGCCGACGATCACGCGCACCGGCTTGCTGGGGTAATCCTGTGCCTGCGCCGCGGCCATCGGCAGGCAGAACGCGGCGGCCAAGGCGGTGGCCGGCAGCACGCGGGCCAATCGGAAGATCGATCTCATGGTTTGTCTCCTGGGAGTGGGGTTCTTCGTGTTATGGCAAGGATGCTAGGGGATATCGCCAAGCTGAATAACGGATTGTTTTGATCAATTGATCGAAATTCCCGCTTAATTGGTCGGCCGCGTCTTAACGCGCTACCGCACCGCGCCAGTGGCTTTTCGGTACGATGGCGTCAGCGCCCACACAACTCGAAAGGAGACAGACATATGGCATTGCGCCGCACCAAGATCGTGGCCACGCTCGGGCCCGCCAGCTCGAGTCCCGAACGCATCGACGCGCTGATCCGCGCGGGCCTGGACGTGGCCCGGCTGAACTTCTCGCACGGCGATGCCGACGACCACCGCCAGCGCGCTGCGCTGGTGCGCGAGCTGGCCGCCAAGCAGGGCCGCTACGTGGCGCTGATGGGCGATCTGCAGGGTCCGAAGATCCGCATCGCGCGCTTTGCCGACAAACAGGTCACCTTGCAGGAAGGCCAGCGCTTCACGCTGTCCAACGATCATCCCAACGAGGCCGGCACCGCCGAGATCGTCGGCATCGACTATCCCGAACTGGTCACCGACTGCCGCCCCGGCGACGAGCTGCTGCTCGACGACGGCCGCGTGGTGCTGCGCGTCGACGAGATCTCCGGCAACGCGGTGCACACCACCGTCACGGTGGGCGGGCCGCTGTCGAACAACAAGGGCATCAACCGGCGCGGCGGCGGGCTGTCAGCGCCGAGCCTGACCGACAAGGACCGCGCCGACATCAAGATCGCCGCCGAATTGCAGCTGGACTACGTCGCGGTGTCTTTCCCGCGTTATGGCGACGACATCGAAGAGGCCCGCGCACTGCTGCGCGAGGCCGGCAGCGACGCCTGGATCGTCGCCAAGATCGAGCGCGCCGAGGCGGTCGCCGACGACGAGGCGCTCGATGCGCTGATTCGCGTCAGCGACGCGGTGATGGTCGCGCGCGGCGACCTGGGCGTCGAGGTCGGCGACGCCGAGCTGGTCGGCATCCAGAAACGCATCATCCAGCACGCCCGCACGCTCAACAAGCTGGTCATCACCGCCACGCAGATGATGGAGTCGATGATCTCCAGCCCGCTGCCCACGCGCGCCGAGGTCTCGGACGTCGCCAACGCGGTGCTCGACTACACCGACGCGGTGATGCTGTCGGCCGAAAGCGCCTCGGGACGCTATCCGGTCGAGGCCGTGCAGGCCATGGCGCGAGTCTGCCTGGGCGCCGAAAAACACCCCACCAGCACGCGCTCGCACCACCGGCTGGGCGAGACCTTCACGCGCTGCGACGACACCATCGCGCTGTCGGCGATGTACGCGGCCAACCACTTTCCGGGCGTCAAGGCCATCATCAGCCTGACCGAAAGCGGCCGCACGCCGCTGATCATGTCGCGCATCCGCTCGGGCGTGCCGATCTACTGCTTCACGCCGCATGCCAGCACGCAGCAGCGCGCGGCGATGTTCCGCGGCGTGTACACCATTCCGTTCGATGCGGCGGCGCTCGATCCGGCCGAGGTCAGCGATGCGGCCATCGCCGAACTCAAGTCGCGCCAGCTGATCGCCGTCGACGACTGGGTGATCCTGACCAAGGGCGACCTGACCCGCGACAGCGGCGGCACCAACGGCATGAAGATCCTGAAGGTCGCCTGATGAAGATCGTCATCGCCCCCGATTCGTTCAAGGAAAGCCTGAGCGCCGACGCCGTCGCGCAGGCCATCGCGCGCGGTGTCGCGCTGGCCGCGCCCGACGCGCGCATCGTCTGCGTGCCGATGGCCGATGGCGGCGAAGGCACCGTCGACGCGGTACTCGCGGCCACCGGTGCGCAACGGCGCAGCAGCGCCGTGCGTGGCGCGCTGGGCGAAGCACTGCAGGCCGACTGGGCCTGGCTGCCCGACCAGACGGCAGTGATCGAGATGGCCTCGGCGGCCGGCCTCGAACAGGTCCGCGAGCAAGACCGCAAGCCGCTGCAGGCCTGCAGCCAAGGCGTCGGCGAATTGATCCGCGCGGCGCTCGATGCCGGCGCGCAGCGCATCATCCTCGGCCTGGGCGGTTCATCGACCACCGATGGCGGCGCCGGCATGCTGCGGGCGCTGGGACTGGCGCTGTATGACGAGCAGGGCAAGGCGCTGCCGCCCGGCGGCGCGGCGCTGGCGCGCCTGCACCGCATCGACGACAGCGGCCTGGATCCGCGCCTGGCGCAGGTGCGCATCGACGTGGCCAGCGACGTCAACAATCCACTGTGCGGGCCCCGCGGCGCGGCGCACATCTTCGGCCCTCAGAAAGGCGCCACGCCCGAACAGGTCGAACAGCTCGACGCGGCCTTGCGGCGCTTCGCGCAGGTCAGCGCCAAGCAGCTCGGACGCGATGCCAGCGAACAGCCCGGTGCCGGCGCCGCCGGCGGTCTGGGCTTTGCGGCGTATGCCTTCCTGTCGGCGCAGTTTCGCCCCGGGGTGCAGATCGTCGCCGAACTGGGCGGACTGGCCGATGCCATCGCGGGCGCGGCGCTGGTGATCACCGGCGAAGGCCGCATGGATGCGCAGACGCTCAATGGCAAGACGCCGGCCGGCGTCGCCGCGCTGGCGCGCGAGGCGGGCGTGCCGGCCGTGGCGATCGTCGGCTCGCTGGGCGAGGGCTACCAGGCGCTCTACGAGGCCGGCCTGTACGCCGCCTTCAGCCTGGTGTCGGGACCGATGACGCTGGCCCAGGCGCTGGCCGACTCGGAGCGGCTGCTGGCCGAGCGCGGTCGCGATGTCATGCAATTGTGGCTGGCGGGACGTCGCCACGTGATCTGAACGCCAGCGGCGCCGGGTGACGCGCCTGCCGCGCAGCGCGGCGGCGTGGCGTCCCGCCGCTGCACCGAGACGACCACTGACCCGCGACGCGGCGGGCAGCGCAGCCCTGCCTCTGCCTCTGCGGCACGGAGCCGCGGCTCAGGCGTTCGGAAAATCCAGTTCGGCGCTGTGTGGCCGGTTCGGGCCCAGGTGCCCGGCCGCCTGCAGGACGTCGGCCAGCCCGATGAACTGCGCCACCGACAGCGTCTCGGCGCGGGCGGTGGGCGCGATGCCCAGCGCGTCCCAGTCGATGTCGGCGACCCAGTCGCCCAGGCTGCGGCGCAGCATCTTGCGCCGCTGCGTGAACGCCCGCGCGACCACCTGCTCGAGCGCCGCGTCGCTGCGCGCGCGCAGCCGGTCGGCCGGCAGCGGCACCATGCGCACCACCGACGACACCACTCGCGGCGGCGGGTCGAAGGCCTCGGGCGGCACGTCGAACAGCTTGGCCATGCGGTAACGCGACTGCAGCATCACCGACAGCCGGCCATAGTCGGCCGAACCCGGCTGGGCGACCATGCGGTCGATGACCTCGCGCTGCAGCATGAAGTGCTGGTCGCGCACCTGGTCGGCGCACTGCACCAGGTGAAACAGCAAGGGACTGGAGATGTTGTACGGCAGGTTGCCGACGATGCGCAGGTGTTCGCCGAAACGGCCGAAATCGACCGTCAGCGCATCGGCCTCGACCACCTCGAGGCGCTCGGCCGGGTACTTGCGGCGCAGCCCTTCGGCCAGGTCGCGGTCGATCTCGACCGCCACCAGCTTGTCGGCGCGCTCGAGCAGGGGCTGCGTCAGCGCCGACAGGCCGGGGCCGATCTCGACCAGGCAGTCGCCCCGCGCCGGCGCGATCGCGCGCACGATGCTGTCGACCACCGATTCGTCGGTCAGGAAGTGCTGACCGAAGCGCTTGCGGGCCTGGTGCGCCATCAGAGGTTCTGCTCGAGGCGGTCCTGGCGTTCGAGGCGATTGTCGATGTAGGCGCGGTCGCGCAGCTGATCGAGCCACTCTTCGAAGGCCGGGCCGGCGCGGCGCTCGAACAGCGCCTGGCGCGCCTGCATGCGCTGGAACTGGTCGGCCATGTCCTGCGTGCGGCGCTCTTGCACCTGGATCAGGTGCCAGCCGAACGGGCTTTCGATGGGCTGGCTGATCGCACCGTCCTGCAGCGCGTCCATGGCCTGCTCGAAGGCCGGCACGGTCTCGCCCGGGTTGAGCCAGCCCAGGTCGCCGCCCTGCGGCGCCGAGGCGTCGTTGGAATAACGGCGCGCCATGTCGGCGAACGACTCGCCGCCTTCGAGGATGCGCTGGCGCAGTTGCTCGAGACGGGTGCGGGCCTGCTCGTCGCTGAGCACCGCCGACGTGCGGATCAGGATGTGGCGTGCGTGGGTCTGCGTGACCGGCATCGGGCCGCTGGCCTGCTGCCCGCCCGGGCCGGCGGCGCCCAGGCCGTTGACGCCGGCCTGCGCCTGCGGCGGCGCCGCGCTGCCGCCCTGGCGGTCCAGCACCTTGAGGATGTGAAAGCCGTTGCCGCTCTGCACGATGTCGCTGACCTGGCCGGCCGCGACGTTGGCGGTCGCGTCCAGGAACAGATCGGGCCAGCCATCGGCCGCGCGGGCGCCCATCGCCCCGCCCTGCAGCGCCTCGGGACCATCGGAGGCGGCCGCCGCCAGCGCGGCGAAATCCTCGCCGGCACGCAGGCGGGCCAGGATGTCATCGGCGCGTTTGCGCAGCGCCGCGACCTCGGCAGGTGCCGAGTTTTCGGGCACGCGCACCAGGATCTGACCGAGCGCCAGCATCGCCGGCGGGCCGCCGGCGGTCTGCTGCGGCGCGCGGGGCTGCGCACCGGCGTCGCGGCGGGCCTGCTGCTCTTTCAGGAAGGCGTCGACTTCGTTGTCCGAGATGATGATGGTGTTGTCGACCGCGCGCTGACGCATGCGGTCGAGCATGACGTCGCGGCGCAGCACCTGGCGGTATTCGGCCCAGTTGGTGCCAGACGCCTCGATCTCCTTGCGCATCTGCTCGACCGACAGGCGGTTGCGCTGCGCGATCGTGGCGATGGCCTGGTCGATCTGCTGGTCGTTGACACGTATGCCCATGCGCGCGGCCTCGGCGTTTTCGAGGCGCTCGCGGATCAGGCGCTGCAGCACCTGGCGCTGCAGCACGGGTTCGTCGGGTGCCTGGATGTTCTGCTGGGCGAGATCCCGGCGGCTCTGCGCCACCGCTACCTGCAGTTCGCGGAACGTGATCACGTCCTTGTCGACCACCGCGGCGATGCCGTCGACGGTGGCGCTCTGCGAGGCACCGGCGGCCGGCGCGGCCGGCACGGGCTTGAGGACCGGCGCGCGGGTCGGCCCGGGCTGCTGCGCCGAGGCGACCGCCGCCACGGCGAAGGACGCCAGCAGGGCGCCCAGGTGTTGCCTGGAGGGCAAAGCACTACGCATCATTCGTACCTTTCAAATGTCGTCCCGGCAGGCCGCGAGGGGACGATGGTCTCATAGCCGGGAATACTTCTGGACAGAAGCTGCATGGGATCGGTTCCCAGCGAGCCCAGTCCGGTCAGCTCGAGTTGGAAGAAGATCGCGGTATTGGCCTGCTCGGCCGCCACCGCGTAGCGCTGCAGCACGGCCCGCGCCGCCCAGCAGCATTCGCCCTTGTACTCGAGACCGGCGATCGATTGTGTCACGCGGCTTTCTTCGAGCGAGTAGTCGATCCGGCCCACGCCGTACCACTTCTGGCTGAACGGCCACTGGCTGTAGACGCTGACCTGCTCCTTGCCACGCGGCAGGTACAGCGCGTCGGCCGGCGGCGTGCGCTGGTAGCGGTACGACACGCCCAGCGTGGCCAGGCGCTGCGGGCGCCAGCGCGCGCTGATCACCGAGCGCTCCCAGCGCTCGTCCTGGGGATTGAACTGGGCCGTCACCTGCGTGCTCAGCGTGTCGGTCAGCGCCGCGTTGGCCGACACCAGATAATCGGAACGCACGCCGGTGCGGCGCTCTTCGCCCGGCAGCGTGACGCGCTGGTCTTCGAAGTAGACCCGCTGCGCACCCGACACGCTCAGGCGCTCGAAGCCGGTGCCGGCGTCGAGCCAGCGCGAGGTCAGTCCGAAGGTCACCTGATTGGCGTTGACGATGCGGTCCCAGCCGCCCGAATAGATGTTCTCGTCGAAGGCCTGCGCGAAGCTGAAGGTGGCCAGCGAGGTGTCGTAGATCGGCAGCGTCGACTGGTCGCGGTACGGCACGTACAGATAGTAGATGCGCGGCTCGAGCGTCTGGATCGAGGCCTTGCCGAACAGCGAGGTGTCGCGTTCGAAGGTCATGCCCGAATCGAGCGACAGGATCGGCTGGGTGCGGCTCTGGCTGCGCGGGTAGGCGCTGACACCGCCGGGCACGTTGTACCAGTCCTGGCCATACCAGCGGGTCTGGTACTGGGTCATGTGCACGCCGGCCTTGGGCGTGACGTACCAGCCCGGACGCACGATCGGATAGGACAGCGTCGGATAGCTGGTGAAGCGCTGGCCCTCGGGGCCGATGCGCTGGCCGAAGAAATCGGGCCGCTTGAACCAGATCGCGGTGTTTTCCCACTCGGCGTCGAAGCCGCCCCAGTTGTAGCGCGCGCCACGCAGGTTGTACTCGGGCAGCTTGTCGTAGGGCGGCGTGATCGGCGAATCCGGATCCTGCAGCGTCTGGTAGCTGTAGGCCTGCACATAGGTCGACCAGTAGCGGCCGCTCCAGCCCAGCCGGCCGCGGCGCGGCAGGTAGACCGTCGAGGCTTCGTTCAGGCCGACCGACGAGATGTCGCGGAAGTAATCATCATCGGACGCGCCGTTGATGTCCCAGTCGAAATAGAAGCCGCCGCCCAGCCGCTGGTAATGCTGCATCGAGTACAGCCAGCGGTCGCGGCCGCTGACGCGGTCGCTGCTGAGATAGGTGCCGGCCACCTGGCCGACGTAGTCCTGGCCCAGGTAACGGAACTCGCCGCCCAGCTGCATGCCGCGCTTGGTCAGCAGCCGCGGCGTCAGCGTCAGGTCATAGTTGGGGGCCAGGTTGAAGTAGTACGGCACCGACAGGTCGAAGCCGCCGCGGCTGGACGTGCCGTAGGTCGGCAGCAGCAGGCCGGACTTGCGCTCCTGCTTGATCGGGAAGGTCAGGTACGGCGAGGCCAGGATCGGCACGTTCTTGAAGTACAGCACGCCGTTGCGCGCCACGCCTTCGTTCTCGTCGAAATCCAGGTCGACGCGCGACGAACGGATCTCCCAGGCCGGATTCGGGCACGGGCAGCCGGTGTAGACCACGTCGGTCAGGCGCATGCGCGACCGGCTGAAGATGTCGGCGTATTGCGCGGTGCCGCTGCCGCCGTTGGCGCCGATCCAGAAATCGGGCTGCTCGACGCTGCCGGTCTCCTGGTCGATGTTGTATTTCAGGCGTGGCCCGGCCACCAGCGAGCCTTCGCGCAGCAGCCGCACATTGCCTTCGGCATCGAGCTCGCCGGTCTCGCGGCGGTAGTTGATGCGATCGCCCTTGAGCACGTTGTCGAGCCGGCGCACCTGCGCATGGCCGGTCAGCGTCACGTCGCTGTTGGGGTCGCCGTCCATCCGGTCACCCTCGAGATGGACCGGCAGGTCGTCGTCGCCGAGGTCGCGGTGCATGCGCAGGCCGGGCGACAGGCGCAGGCCCGGCACCGTCACCTCGGGCGTTGCGACGTCGGGCGTTGCCACGCCGGGCGTCGGGGCGCCGGGCGCCTGGACGGATGCGGGGATACCTTGGGCGTGCGCAGCCACGGCACCGCAGGCAGCGAGAAGAATCAGGCAAGGGACCGGGCGCACGGGTATGGGACTGCCTCTAGGAGATGAGCCGAAAAACGCACCCGGACCACAGCGCGGCGATGCCCGCCCGGCCCGTTGGCGACCCGGTATTATAGAGAAGCCCGCTCGCCGCGGGGCTGGCGCTGGCCGGGCCCGCCGGCGCCCGATCGTTCTGCCTACGGATATCCCTTGGATTCTCGACTTCCCGACCCGCGGCTAGACCAGCTGCGCCAGTGGCTGGGCACGCTGCCCGCCGAGCTTGCCCTGGACCTCGCCAGCTTGCGGCCGGCCTCGGCCGATGCCAGTTTCCGCCGCTATTTCCGGCTCGACGCGGCCGGCGGCACGCTGATCGTCATGGACGCACCGCCGCCGCACGAAGACTGCCGGCCGTTCGTGCACGTCTGCGCGCTGCTGCAAGAGACCGGCGTCAACGTGCCGCGCATCCTCGCGCAGGACCTGCAGGCCGGGCTGCTGCTGCTGTCGGACCTGGGCGAGACCACCTACTACCAACGCATCCATGCCGGCCTGGCCGACGTCGAGCTGCAGGCGATCTACCGCGACGCGCTGGCCGCGCTGGCGACGCTGCAACGGGCCCGCACCGACGGGCTGCCGGCCTATGACGCGCAGCGCCTGGGCGACGAACTCGAACTGTTCCCGGCCTGGTACGCCGACCGTCATTGCCAGATGCCGCTCGAGGCCGCCGACCGCCGCACGCTCGACGAAGCCTTCGGCGTGCTGGTGCAGCACAACGCGGCGCAGCCGACGGTGCTGGTGCACCGCGACTTCCATTCGCCCAATCTGATGCGCTGCGATGCCCCCGCGCACGGTGCCAATCCGGGCGTGATCGATTTCCAGGACGCCGTGGTCGGCCCGATCAGCTACGACCTGGCGTCGCTGGTGACCGATGCCCGCACCACCTGGGAAGAGCCGCAGCAGCTCGACTGGGCGATCCGTTACTGGGAGATCGCACGCCAGGCGGGCCTGCCGGTGCCGGCCGATTTCGCCGACTTCCATCGCGACTACGAGTGGATGAGCCTGCAGCGCAACCTGCGCATCCTGGGCGTGTTCGCGCGGCTGAACCATCGCGACGGCAAGGCCGCCTACCTGCAGCACATGCCGCGCGTGAACGCGTACGTGCGCCAGGTGGCCAGCCGCTACCGCCCTTTCCTGCCGCTGATGCGCCTGCTCGACCGGCTCGACGGCCGGGCCGCCAGCGTCGGTTATACGTTCTGATGAAGGCGATGATCCTGGCCGCGGGCCGCGGCGAACGCATGCGTCCGCTGACCGACACGGTGCCCAAGCCGCTGCTGCCGGTCGGCGGCAAGCCGCTGATCGCCTGGCATCTCGAACGCCTGGCGCGCGCCGGCATCCGCGAAGTCGTCGTCAACAACGCCTGGCTGGGCGGGCAGATCGAGCAGGCGCTGGGCGACGGCTCGGCCTGGGGCCTGACGCTGCGCCACTCGGCCGAGGGCCGGGCGCTCGAGACCGCCGGCGGCATCCGCCAGGCGCTGCCGCTGCTGGGCGAGGCGCCCTTCCTGCTGATCAACGGCGACGTCTGGTGCGACTGGGATCCTGCCGCGGCGGCGGCACTGGCGGCCACGCTGGACCCCGCCAGCCAGGCGTGGCTGCTGCTGGTGGACAATCCGCCGCACCATCCCGGCGGCGACTTCCGCCTGGCCGCCGACGGCGGGGTACATGATCGCGCTGGCGACCAGGACGCCACGCTGACCTACTCGGGCATCGGCATCTACCGCCCGGCCTTGTTCGCCGAGCTGCCGGCGGGCCAGGCCGCCCGGCTGGCGCCGCTGCTGCGCCAGGCCATGGCGGCGGGCGCGGTGCGCGGCCAGCGCCACAACGGCCGCTGGGTCGACGTCGGCACCGTGCAGCGTCTGCAAGAACTGGACGCCAGCCTTGCCTGACAGGCAGGGCGCGGTGGCGCGGATCGTGGCGGTTCGCTGCGCCCGCTGCGCCACGACGGCCGACGCCGGCGCGCATACGTGTACAAATGTGTCGCGATCCAGCCGAAAGCAACCAAGGTTTTCCCAAGCGGCGTCGCCGTCGCTTTAAGGGTTATCCTCTTTTGATTTTTTTACTGCGGCGCAGGCCTCCGTCCGGCGCCCGCGCAGTCTAGTCTCAAGGAAGTCACTGCCCATGGCAATGTTCGGTTCATCCAAGCGGGCTGTGTTCAAGCCCTCCGTCTACGAAACCAGCCGCCGCCGCCGGCGCATGCCGCGCTGGCTGATGTTGCTGCTGCTGGGCGTCGTGCTGGGCGCCGGCGGCCTGCTGTTCGTGCAGACCAGTTACGGCCCGCAGCGCCTGACGGTGCTCGAATCGCAGCAACTGACCAACGAAGTCAACAGCGGCAACCTCGAACGCCAGCGCCTGCAGGTGCAGCTCGAGGAAAGCACCCGCAACGTCGACACGCTCAAGGCCCAGAACGAAAAGCTCAGCGCCGACCTGGCGCAGGCCCAGACCTCGGTCGCGCCGCTCAAGGAAGAACTGGCGCTGTTCGCCGACGCGATGCCGCCCGATCCGCGCGGCGGCAACATCGGCGTGAGCGCCGCCAGCTTCACGCGCGCCGGCACGCAGCTGCGCTACCACGTGCTGCTGTTGCGCTCGCAAAGCCAGAACACCGCGTTCAAGGGCCAGATGGTGTTCGCCGTCGAAGGACGCTACCCCAACGGCCGCACCGCGACGATCGAACTCGACCCGATCGCCGTCGACCTCGACCGCTACCAGCACCTGACCGGCGAGCTGCCGATGCCCGACGGCCTGAGCGCACAGCGCGTCACCGTGCGGGTGCTCGATGCCGAGACCAAACGCCAGCAGGCCATGCGCATCCTGATCGTGCGCGGCTGACCCGGAGAACCCCATGAAACTGATCCATCGCTCGCTGATGGCCGCCACGCTGTGCTCGGCCGCCTTCAACGCCGCCCACGGCGCGGCCGCGCCGCAATTCCCGGTCGAAGACTTCTTCGCCAATCCGCAACAGGGCTACTTCCAGCTGGCCGACGACGGCAAGACGCTGAGCTTCATGCAGCCGGTCAGCGTCGATGGCCAGCCGGCGCGCATGAACATCCATGTGCAGGCGCTCGAAGGCAGCAAGCCCAGCGGCCCGGTACGCCGGCTGACCGCCGAGACCGAACGCGACATCGGCGGCTATTTCTGGAAAGGCTCGGACACCGTGCTGTACGCCAAGGATTTTGGCGGCGACGAGAATTTCCACGTGGTGGCGGTCAACGTGCAAAGCGGCAAGGTCACCGACCTGACCCCGTTCGAGAACACCCGCGCGATGATCACCGACGATCTGCAGGACGATCCCGAGCACGTGCTGATCAGCCACAACCAGCGTGATCCGCAGGTCTTCGACGTCTACCGCGTCAACGTGCACAGCGGCCAGTCCGAGCGCGTGGCGCAGAACCCCGGCAACATCGTCGGCTGGCAGACCGACCACCAGGGCCGCGTGCGTGTCGCGCTGGCCTCGATGGGCCTGGAGACCGTGCTGCTGTACCGCGACGACGAGCAGGACGAGTTCCGCCCGCTGATCACCACCGACTACAAGACCCAGGTCGTGCCGGCGCTGTTCACCTTCGACGACCAGCGCCTGTACGCGCTGAGCAACCGCGGCCGCGACCGGCTGGCGCTGGTCGAGATCGACCCGGCCCGCCCCGACGACGAAAAGCTGCTGTTCGAGGCCGACCAGGTCGACCTGGACGCGGTCGGCTATTCGCGCCTGCGCAAGGTGCTGGCGTTGGCCTCCTACCAGACCGACAAGCCGCGCCGCCACTACTTCGACGAGCCGACCCGCGAGCTGCACGAGAAGGTCGCGGCCAAGCTGCCCGGCTATGAGTTCACGCTGCAAAGCGAGACCCGCGCCGAAGACAAGTACATCGTCGCGGCCTACAGCGACCGCACGCCGGGCGCGCGCTACCTCTACGACGTCAAGGCCGACACGCTCGAGAAGCTGGCCGAGATCAATCCCAAGCTGCCCGAAGCGCAGATGGCGCGGATCAAGCCGATCCAGTTCAAGAGCCGCGACGGCCTGACGCTGCACGGCTACCTGACGCTGCCGCCGGGCCGCGACGCGCGCCAGCTGGCCTGCGTCGTCAATCCGCACGGCGGACCGTGGGCGCGCGACAGCTGGGGCTACAACCCCGAGACGCAGTTCCTGGCCAATCGCGGCTTCTGCGTGCTGCAGATCAATTTCCGCGGCTCGACCGGCTATGGCCGGGCGTTCTGGGAAGCCGGCTTCGGCCAGTGGGGCCTGGCGATGCAGGATGACATCACCGACGGCGTGCAGTGGCTGATCGAGCAGGGCATCGCCGATCCCAAGCGCATCGGCATCTATGGCGGCAGCTACGGCGGCTATGCGACGCTGGCCGGCATCGCCTTCACGCCCGATCTCTATGCGGCCGCGGTCGATTACGTCGGGGTGTCGAACCTGTTCACGTTCATGAACACCATCCCGCCGTACTGGGCGCCGATCCTGCCGAAGTTCCACGAGATGGTCGGCCACCCCGAGCGCGACAAGGAGCGGCTGGCCGCGACCTCGCCGGCGCTGCACGTCGATCGCATCAAGACGCCGCTGTTCATCGCCCAGGGCGCGCGCGACCCGCGCGTGAACAAGGCCGAGAGCGACCAGGTCGTCGAGGCGCTGCGCCAGCGCGGCGTCGAGGTGCAGTACATGGTCAAGGACAACGAGGGCCACGGCTTCCACAACGACGAGAACAAGTTCGAGTTCTATCGGGCGATGGAAAAATTCCTGGTCGAGCACCTCAAGCCCTGACCGGGCGACCGGCGGCCGGCAGCCCGCAAACGGCGCCCTCGCCTGCGCCGACGGCCATCAAAACAGCCTCCCACGGGAGGCTGTTTTTTTTTGCCCGCGCGGTGTCGGGCCGGCAGCGGCCCCGCGCGGAGCCTGCGCGCTCAGCAGACCGGCAGCAGCACCACCGGAAAGCCGGTCCAGATCGTCGCCAGCAGCGCCGCCGCATGCAACAGCAGCGCCAGCCGCGCCAGGAAGCGCCGGTCGTCGCCGGCGCCGGCCAGCGCCTTGTAGCGCTGGCTGGCCTTGCCGATCAGCCAGAACAACCAGGCCGCATGCACCAGCCACAGGCCCGTCAGCGCCAGCGACAGGGCCGGCAGGCTCAGCCAGCTCTGGTGCGCCAGCGGCAGCCGGCAACCCAGCGACAGCAGCACGTACAGCGCCACGAAACACAGCGCCCAGATCAGCAGGCCGTAATTGCTGGCCAGCAGCAGCCAGGCGGCCGAGCGCCGGCCGGACGGCTCGCCGGACCGCAGTTCGGATCGACGCGCGTTCATGACGCCACCGCCAGCAGAGGCAGGTATTGCGCGGCCAGCACCAGCAGGCCGGTGACCGCCGTATAGCTTGCCCACAGCGCCGCGACCCGCGGCTCGAGCCGGCGCCGGCCCGACACGAAGCCGGCCCGCGCGCGCGCCGCCACGAAGGCGCCGATGAAGGCCGACACGCCCGCGTGGATCAGCACATAGCAGCTCAACACCGCGACGACGGCGCCGTAGGCGTGCGCGCTGGGGTCCGGGTGCGTGGTGCGCAAGGCCACGAACAGCAGCACCGCGGCCACGGCGGCACAGAGCGCGGCGAGCGCCGACCAGCGTGCGCACGCGCCGGCCTGCGCGGCCACGCGC
>JAEZBO010000204.1 GCA_023427085.1 Pseudomonadota bacterium | reverse complement strand
CGCCCGCATCATGGAGCTGCAACTGCAGGAACAAGCCGCGCGCCTGGCCATCGAGCAATTCAGTGAACAGCTGGACGCCCGCAGCGTCGACCGCGACACGCTGGCGCAGATGCTGGAAAACCAGCCGGAAGAGTGGCGCCGCGCCAATTGGCTGCAGGCCGAGGTCACTCGCATCTCGCGTCAGATCGACAGCCTGGGCCCGGTGAACCTGGCGGCGCTGGACGAACTGAACACTTCGCGCGAGCGCAAGGAATTTCTCGCCGCGCAACAGATGGACCTGAACACGGCCATCGAAACGCTGGAAGACGCCATCCGCAAGATCGACCGCGAAACCCGCGAGCTATAGCAGGAAACCTTCGACACCGTCAACCAGCATTTTGGCGAACTGTTTCCGCGCCTGTTCGGCGGCGGCGAGGCCAAGCTGATGATGACCGGCGACGAGATACTGGATGCCGGCGTGCAGGTGATGGCGCAGCCGCCGGGCAAGCGCAACAGCACCATCCATCTGCTGTCGGGCGGCGAAAAGGCCCTGACGGCGACGGCGCTGGTGTTCGCGCTGTTCAAACTCAATCCGGCGCCGTTCTGCCTGCTCGACGAGGTCGATGCACCGCTGGACGACGCCAATACCGAGCGTTACGCCAATCTGGTCAACAGCATGAGCGACCAGACCCAGTTCCTGTTCATCTCGCACAACAAGATCGCGATGCAGATGGCCAAGCAGCTGGTGGGCGTGACCATGCAGGAACAAGGGGTTTCGCGTATCGTGGCGGTGGATATCGACTCGGCGGTGCAGTGGGCGGCGGAATCGGCGTGACGACCCTGGTTGCGGAGTAAAAGTGATGAGTGATTTGCAGATCGGACTGATCCTACTGGGCGTGCTGTTCATCGCCCTGGTGCTGGGCTTCAATTGGTGGCAGGACCGCCGTGCGCGTCAGCGCATGCAGGCGCATTTTCCTGCGTCCGAACACGACCCCTTGCTGGGCGCCAACGCGGGTGCCGCGGCCGGCGGCGGGCACACGCCCGGCCAGCGCCGCGAGCCGGGCATGGGCCAGGCGCCCGCGCCGCAGGACGACGACGCCCAGGCCGGTGCGCCGGGCAGCGACGATCCCGACGAGGCCGATCCCAGCAGCGAGGTCGTGATCGACCTGGCCTTCAGCGCCCCGGTGCCGGCCAAGGAACTGATGGCCGCGCTGCAGTCGCTGCGCAGCGCCGGCCGCAAGCCGATCCGCGCCTTCGCCGTGACCGAGCAGGGCCGTCACCGCGCGCGGCTGCGCCCGGGCGAGACCTATGTGTCGATGCAGCTGGCGGTGCTGCTGGCCAATCGCAGCGGGCCGCTCAGCGCGATCGAGTGGTCGCAGGCCTGGGCCCGCGCGCAGGATCTGGCCGAACGGTTCGAGGCCACCATCGAGGCGCCCGAGCAGCAGGCGGTGCTCGATCGCGCCGCCAAGCTGGACGACACCTGCGCCGCGCTCGACACCCAGGTCGGCCTGACGCTGATGCTGGGCGCGCCGCAGCCGCTGGCCCAGGTGCTGCGCGCGGCTCAGGACATCGGTTTCGCGCCGCAGGGTCCGCGCATGGCCTGGCTGTCCGACGAAGGCCTGGCGAGGTTCACGCTGTCGCGCGCCGACGGCCAGCCCTTCAACGATGCCGCGCAGGGCCACGTCGAACGCCTGAGCCTGTTGCTGGACGTGCCGTGCAGCCCGCCCGATCCGCAGCCCTTCGGCCGCATGGTCAAGGTCGGCCGCGAGCTGGCCGCGCAACTGCGCGCCGACTTGGTCGATGACCAGGGCAAGCCGCTGCACGACGGCGCCGAGGCCGGTATCGACGAGCGCCTGCAGGTGCTCTACAGCCAGCTCGACCAGGCCGGCCTGCCGGCGTCCAGCCCGCGCGCGCTGCGGGTCTTTTCGTGAGCGAGCGCGGCGAGTCTGGCCGGCCCGACGAGCCGGCGCACGAGGCTGCGCGCCTGCGCGCCGAGATCGAGCATCACAACCATCTGTACTACGTGGCGGACGCGCCGCAGATCAGCGACGGTGAATACGACGCGCTGATGCGGCGGTTGTCCGAGATCGAAGCCGGGCATCCGGACCTGGTCACGCCCGAATCGCCGACGCAGCGCGTCGGCGCGGCGCCGGTGCAGGCCTTCGGCACGGTCGCGCACAGCGTGCCGATGCTGTCGCTGGGCAATGCCTTCGGCGACGAGGACGTGGCGGCCTTCGCGACGCGGGTGGCCGACACGCTGCGGCGCGCCGGCATGCTGGGCGCCGACGACGAGCCCGATTATTTCTGCGAGCCCAAGCTCGACGGCCTGGCCGTCAGCCTGCGCTACGAGTCCGGCAAGCTGGTGCAGGCCGCCACGCGCGGCGACGGCGCCACCGGCGAGGACATCACCAGCAATATCCGCACCATCAAGGCCATCCCGCTGACGCTCAAGGGCGCCGTGCCGCGCGTGCTCGAGGTGCGCGGCGAGGTCTTCATGAACCGCGCCGACTTCGAGGCGCTCAACGACGCGCAGCGCGAGCGCGGCGACAAGGTCTTCGTCAATCCGCGCAACGCCGCCGCCGGCAGCCTGCGCCAGCTCGACCCGCGCATCACCGCCAGGCGGCCGCTGCGCTTCATGGCCTACAGCTGGGGCGTGGTGCAGGACCTGCCGTCCGAGGATCCCGGCCAGTTCCGCGAGGCCTTGCCCGATACCCGCGCGACCTCGCCGCTGCCGCGCGAGACGCATGGCGACATGCTGGGCTGGCTGCACGAGCTGGGCCTGCCGGTCAATCGCCAGCGCAACGCCAGCAAGCGTGGCGCCGCCGGGCTGCTCGAGTATTACGCCGAGATCGGCAGCGCGCGCCGCGGGCTGCCCTACGACATCGACGGCGTGGTCTACAAGGTCGACGCGCTGGCGGCCCAGAAGGTGCTGGGTTTCGTCTCGCGCTCGCCGCGCTTCGCGATCGCGCACAAGTTTCCGGCCGAAGAGGCCACCACGACATTGCAGGCCATCGACGTGCAGGTCGGCCGCACCGGCGCGATCACGCCGGTGGCCCGGCTCGAGCCGGTCTTCGTCGGCGGCGTGACGGTCACCAACGCGACACTGCACAACGAAGACGAGATCCTGCGCAAGGACGTGCGCCTGGGTGATACGGTGATCGTGCGCCGCGCCGGCGACGTCATCCCCGAGGTCGTCGGGCCGGTCATCGAAAAGCGGCCGGCCGGCGCGCTGCCGTTCAACTTGCGCGACGTCTGTCCGGTCTGCCCGATCTGTGGCTCGGCCATCGAACGCCCCGAAGGCGAGGCGATCTCTCGCTGCACCGGCGGGCTGTTCTGCCCGGCGCAGCGCAAGCAGACGCTGTTGCACGCGGCCGGCCGCAAGGCGCTGGACATCGAGGGCCTGGGCGAGAAGCTGGTCGACCAGCTGGTCGACAGCGACCGCGTCAAGTCGCTGGCCGATCTGTACAGCCTGACCGCCGACGAGCTGGCCGGCTACGAACGCATGGGCCGCAAGTCGGCCGAGAATCTCGTCGAGGCGCTGGCCAAGGCACGCCAGCCCTCGCTGGGCCGGCTGCTGTTCGCGCTGGGCATCCGCCACATCGGCGAGACCACCGCGCGCGACACCGCCAGGCATTTCGGCAGCATGGAACGCATCATGGCCGCCAGCGAGGAAGAGCTGCTGGCCGTGCCCGACGTCGGGCCGGTGGTGGCCGGTTCGCTGCACCGGTTCTTTCAAGAGCCGCACAACCGCGAGATCGTCACCGCGCTGTTCGAGCAGGGCGTGGCGCCGCAGGCCGAAGCCCAGGCGGCCGAGGGCAGTGCGCTGGCCGGCAAGACGCTGGTGCTGACCGGCACGATGCCCGAATGGACCCGCGACGACGCGACGCGGCACATCCTGGCGGCCGGCGGCAAGGTCAGTGGCTCGGTGTCGAAAAAGACCGCCTACCTGGTGGCCGGCGAAGAGGCCGGCAGCAAGCTGACCAAGGCACAGGAGCTGGGCATTCCGATCCTCGACGAAGACGGCCTGAAGAAACTGCTGGGGCTGGACTAGCAGCGCGACCGCAGGCCGGGCCGGCCGCGCCACCGATGCGCCGAGTCATCCAAGCCCGATGGCGTCGCGGTCATCGGATCGGCAGGCGTGGGGCGAATGGAAGCTTTCGGGCGACAGAACGACAAACGGGCCTCGCGGCCCGTTTGTTTTTCCGGCTGCCCGCGGGCAGCCGGCCAGGCGCAGGACCTTACTGGATCTTGGCCTTGGTGCGCAGCGACTGCTGGTACTCGGCCAGCTTCTGCTGGCGCAGCATTTCTTCGAGCTGCGGACGGACCTGCTCGAGCGGCGGGAACTGCACCGGACGGGTGTCCTCGACCTGGATGACGTGCCAGCCGAACTGCGTCTGCACCGGCTTGGCGCTGACGCCGCCCTTCTTGAGCGAGGTCACGGCCTGCGCGAACGGCTGCACGTAGTTCGACGCGGGCGCCCAGCCCAGGTCGCCACCGCGCTCGGCGCTGCCGGGATCCTTGGAGTTCTTCTTGGCCAGGTCTTCGAACTTGGCCTTCTTGCCGTTGATCTGCGCGGTCAGGTCGTTGGCGAGCTTTTCGTCTTCGACCAGGATGTGGCGGACCTTGTACTCTTGCTGGTTACCTTGCTCGGCCTTGAGCTTTTCGTACTCGGCGTTGATCTGCGCGTCGGTGACCGGGTTCTTCTCGAGGAAGTCGGACATCAGCGCACGCACCAGGATGCCCTGGCGGGCCAGCTCGAGCTCGGTCTGCACGGCGGCCTGCTTGGTGATGCCCTGTTGCTCGGCGGCTTGCAGCAGCACCTGGCGGTTGATCATCTCTTGCTTGACCTGTTCGCGCAGTTGCGGCGAATCGGTGGCCCCTTGGGAAATCAGCAGGGTCACGAACTCATCGATGTTCTTCTGCGTGATGGGCTTGCCGTTGACGGTGGCGACGTTCTGAGCGTGCAGCGGTGCCGCGACGGCAAGCGTCGCCAGCAGAATGGCGAGTCGTTTCATGATGGGGTGATGTCCTTAGGTGTAGCTTGAGAGGGTGCCTGGGCGTGAATCGCCAGGGCATGGATGGGAAAGGGAATCAGGTCTTGCAATCGATCATACACCAGCCTATGGCGCGCCACGGGCGCCAATCCGGCGAAGCAGGCGGCCACGATATGCACCCTGAAATGGCTGGCGCCGCCGGCCGCGCCGGCATGGCCGGCATGCAGGTGGGACTCGTCCTCGATCTGCAGCGACACGGGCTCGAGCGACGCGAGCCGCTCGTGGATCTGCTGCTTGCGGGCTTCGTTCATGTCAGCGCTCCGGGGTGTCGTCGGCACCGACGGCCTGCATGTGGCGGCCGAGCCAGAGCGACTGGGCGACGATGAAGACCAGCAGCAGCACGGTCAGGCCGAACACCTTGAAGCTGACCCACTGCGATTCGGAGAAATGGCCCGAGAACGCCACGAACAGGTTGAGCACGCCGGCGACCAGGAAGAACACCGCCCAGCTGGCGTTGAAGCGGTCCCAGATCGCATCGGGCATGCGGATCTTGGCGCCCAGCAGCTTGCGCAGCAGGTTGCGGCCCATGAACACGCGCGCGCCCAGCAGCACGCCGCCGAACAGCCAGTACAGCACGGTGGGCTTCCATTTGATGAAGGCCTCGTCCTGCAGCAGCAGCGTCGCGCCGCCGAAGAACACGATGACGCCCAGGTTGATCCAGTGCATGCCCTCGATGGCGTGGCCACGCAGCTTGAGCCACAGGATCTGCGCGATGCCGGCGACCATCGCCACGCCGGTCGCGACGTAGATGTCGGCGAATCGGTAGGCGATGAAGAACAGGATCAGCGGGAAAAGATCGAATAGAAACTTCTTCATGGGTTCTGGGGCTCGTCTTCGGGTTCGAAGGTCATCGACAGGGAGTTGATGCAATAACGCAGGCCGGTCGGCGGCGGGCCGTCGGGAAACACATGGCCCAGATGCGAATCGCAGACGTTGCACAACACCTCGGTGCGCACCATGCCGTGGCTGCGGTCGGTTTCCTCGCGCACCAGCGCCGGATCGATCGGATCGAAATAGCTGGGCCAGCCACAGCCGGCGTCGAACTTGGTGTCGGACGAGAACAGCGCGGTGCCACAGCCGACGCAGCGGTAGATGCCCGGTTGCGTGGTGTTCCAGTAGCGGCCGGTGAACGCGCGCTCGGTGCCTTTCTCGCGGGTGACGTAATACTCTTCGGCGCTGAGCTGGCTGCGCCACTCTTGCTCGGTCTTGCGGATCTTGTTCATGCGATGCCTCTGGGCGTTTGCGGGGGCGGGCGTACCGTCATCTGACCGCGCGCCTGCCCGCAGGTTCGCGGCGGCAGGTGCGCCGGGCGCGGGCCTTGCGGCATAATCGCGGGCCCGCTGCCCGGGCGCTCTGGCCCGCACGAGCCGCCATCTTAAAGTAAGACGGACGGCGGCCCCGGGAATCCCCCAAGCAGACCTAGCGTTTGGGTCGTTTTAAATTCGTCATTAACGAATCGATTAAACGAATTGAATGGGGGTATGTCCCAGGTTCCAAAACCCGCAGGGCGCGGGCGCGATTTGATACCATTTCGGCCATAAAAAAGAATTTTCTGTATAACTTTTCGCGGCCCTTGTGCATCAAGGAGCCGTATAAACCAGGAGACAACCATGATTCGTCGCGACATTCTGCGTCGTGCCCTGCTGGCCAGCGCCGTCGCTCTGGCGCTGCCGGTGGCCGCGCAAGCCCAGGTCAAGGTCGGCGTGACGGTGTCCAGCACCGGGCCGGCGGCTTCGCTGGGCATCCCCGAGCGCAACACCGTGGCGCTGTTGCCCAAGGAGGTGGGCGGCATCAAGATCGATTACATCGTGCTCGACGATGCGACCGATACGACGCAGGCGGTGCGCAACACCCGCAAGCTGATTTCCGAGGACAAGGTCGACGTGGTGGTTGGCACCTCGGTGACGCCGGGTTCGCTGGCCATGGTCGACGTGGCGGCCGAGACCCAGACCCCGATGATCAGCGTGGCCGCCAGCGCCCGCATCGTCACGCCGGTCGACGACAAGCGCCGCTGGGTCTTCAAGACCCCGCAGAACGACGCGCTGATGGCCAGCGCGCTGGCCGACGCCATGGTCAAGCAGAAGGTCAAGACGCTCGGTTTCATCGGTTTTGCCGACGCCTACGGCGACGGCTGGCTGGACGTCATCACAAAGGCCGCCGAGGCCAAGGGCATCAAGCTGGCCGGTGTCGAGAAGTACTCGCGCACCGACACCAGCGTGACCGGCCAGGTGCTCAAGCTGACCGCCGCCCGTCCCGACGCGATCCTGATCGCCGGCGCCGGCACGCCGTCGGCGCTGCCGCAGAAGGAACTCAAGGCGCGCGGCTACGCCGGCATCATCTACCAGACCCACGGCGCCGCCAACAACGACGTGCTGCGGGTCTGCGGCAAGGATTGCGACGGCATGTTCCTGCCCGCCGGCCCGCTGCTGGTCGCCGCGCAGCTGCCCGATGACAATCCGGTCAAGAAGTCGGCGCTGGCCTACATCGACGTCTACGAAAAGGCGCACGGCGCCGGTTCGGTCAACACCTTCGGCGGCCATATGTGGGATGCCGGCCAGCTGATCCTGGCCGCGGTGCCCGAAGCCGCCAAGAAGGCCAAGCCCGGTACGCCCGAATTCCGTGCCGCGCTGCGCGACGCGCTCGAAGGCGTGCGCGGCCTGGCCGTGTCGCAGGGCGTGTTCGAAATGAGCCCGACCGAGCACGCCGGCTTCGACGAGCGCTCGCGCGTGATGGTCAAGGTCGAAGGCGGCAAGTGGGTCCACCAGCCCGACCTGTAACGCTCGCTGTCAACGCGCCGGCCGCGGCCGGCGCTTGATACGAATCATCCAGATCAAGAGTCACTGGACCGATGGATTCCACAATTGCCCTGATCCTCCTGCAGGATGGCGTCGTCAACGGCGCCATCTATGCATTGCTCGGCCTCGCGCTGGTGCTGGTGTTCGCCGTCACCCGCGTGGTCTTCATCCCCCAGGGCGAGTTCGTCACCTTCGGTGCGCTGACCCTGGCCATGCTGGTCGACGGCAAGGTGCCGGGCACCGTGTGGCTGTTGCCGATCGCCGGCGGCGTGGTGCTGCTGATGGACCTGGTGCAGGCCTGGCGCACCGGTGTCTGGCGCTCGCTGCCGGGCACGCTGATCGGCTGTGTGGCCTTGCCGTGGCTGCTGGTCTGGATCACGCCGATGATCGCGCAGGCGCAGATGCCGCTGATCGTCAACGTCTTCATGACGCTGGCGCTGGTCGTGCCGCTGGGCGCGATGCTGTATCGCGTGGCCTACCAGCCGCTGGCCGAGGCCAGCGTGCTGGTGCTGCTGATCGTGTCGGTCGCGGTGCACTTCGCGCTGATGGGTCTGGGGCTGGTGTTCTTCGGCGCCGAGGGCTGGCGCACGCCGGCCTTCCTCGATGGCCAGGTCGACCTGGGCGTGGTGACGTGGTCGGCGCAGAGCCTGTTCGTGGTCGCCACCAGCGCGGTGTTCATCGTGGCGCTGTGGATCTTCTTCGGCTACACGCTGTACGGGCGCGCGTTGCGCGCCACCGCGGTCAACCGCCGCGGCGCCCGGCTGGTGGGCATCAGCACGACGCTGTCGGGCCGGCTGACGTTCACGCTGGCGGCCTTCATCGGCGCGCTGTCGGGCATGCTGATCGCGCCGGTGACGACGGTGTACTACGACACCGGTTTCCTGATCGGGCTCAAGGGTTTCGTGGCCGCCATCATCGGCGGACTGGCCAGCTATCCCATCGCCGCCGCCGGCGCGCTGATGGTGGGCATACTCGAGGCGTTCTCGTCGTTCTGGGCGAGCGCCTACAAGGAAGTGATCGTGTTCACGCTGATCATCCCCGTCCTGCTGTGGCGTTCGCTGTCCAGCCACCATGTGGACGACGAGGAGTGATGCCATGAAGAACCGATTGATGTTGCTGGTTTTTGTCGTCGCGCTGGTCGCGCTGCCGCTGCTGCCGGCCGCGCCCGAGTTCTGGATCACCCAGATGAACTACATCGGCCTGGCCAGCCTGGTGGTGCTGGGCCTGGTGCTGCTGACCGGGGTCGGCGGCCTGACCTCGTTCGGCCAGGCCGCGTTCGTCGGCATCGGCGCCTATGCGACCGCCTGGCTCACCGCCCATCACGGCTATTCGCCGTGGCTGGGTCTGCTGGCCGGGCTGGCCATCACCGCCTTGCTGGCCTTCGTGCTGGGGGCCGTGACGCTGCGGCTGTCCGGCCATTACCTGCCGCTGGGCACCATCGCGTGGTGTCTGTCGCTGTACTACCTGTTCGGCAACATGGATGCGCTGGGCAAGCACGACGGCATCGCCGGCATCGCGCCGATCGAGCTGTTCGGCATCTCGCTGGCCAGCGGCCGCCATATCTATTACCTGATCTGGGTGCTGGTGCTGCTGGCGCTGTGGGCCACCCACAACCTGCTGTATTCGCGGCCCGGCCGCGCCATCCGCGCGCTCAAGAGCGGCGCCGGCATGGCCGAGTCCTTCGGCATCAACACCGCTGCCTACAAGGTCGTGATCTTTGTCTACGCGGCGCTGCTGGCGAGCATCTCGGGCTGGCTGTACGCGCACATGCAGCGCGCCGTCAGCCCCAGCCCGTTCGGCCTGAACTACGGCATCGAATACCTGTTCATGGCCGTGGTCGGCGGCGCGGCCAGCGTCTGGGGCGCGATCCTGGGTTCGAGCCTGATCCTGATCCTCAAGGACCAGATCCAGAACATCGTGCCGCGGCTGTTCGATACGCAGGCCAACTTCGAACTGATCGTCTTCGGTGTGCTGCTGGTGGTCGTGCTGCAGTACGCCCGCGACGGGCTGTGGCCGATCGTGCAGGGCGCCTGGCAGCGCGTCGCCGGCACCGGCGGCACGCGCGGCCGCGCCTGTCTCTTATACACATAA
>JAEZBO010000176.1 GCA_023427085.1 Pseudomonadota bacterium | reverse complement strand
GCTCGGCATCGGCCGGCGTCTGCGCCAGCACCGCCGCCAGGCCGGCCAGCGCTTCGCGAAAGACCGGGCCCAGCCAGCGTGCCTGCGCCAGCGAAGAGTCGGAAAACCGCGCGCTGGCCAGCACCATCGGCACGCGCCGGCGGCGCGCCGCGGCCAGCAGATTGGGCCAGATCTCGCGTTCGATCAGCACGCCGCAGCGCGGCTGGAAATGCGCCAGGAAACGCCGCGTGGCGCCAGGGAAATCGTAAGGCAGCCAGGCCTGTGCGAGCTGGCCGTCCTGCAGCGCCTGGCCGAACAGCCGTGCGCCTTCGGCACGGCCGGTGGCGGTGGTGTGGGTCAGCAGCACCGGCAGGCCGCGCTGCAACAATGCACGCACCAGCGGCTCGGCCGCGCGGGTTTCGCCCAGGCTGACCGCATGGATCCAGACCGGCGCAGCTTGCGTGGCGGCGTGCGGATAGCGGCCAAAGCGCGTACGACCCAGAATCTGCCAGTCACCGCCGGCCCGGCGCGCGCGGCGCGCCATCCACAGCCACACCAGCGGCGCGCACAGGGCCAGCAGCAGGCTGTAGATCGAACGCCCTGCGGCGGCACCGTTGAAGATTTGCATGGACTCCAGCCCTGCGCCGACCCGCGGCGCCTATGTCTGCCTGACGAAGGGAACCCTTGCCGTATGATTCCCGCCTGGAATTACAGCATCTATTGCGGGGCGGCGTGCACCGCGACTACACACAGGACCGAGTCATGCAAATCCATTCCACCGCCATCGTCGACGAAGGCGCCCAGATCGGCCAGGACAGCCGCGTCTGGCATTGGGTGCACGTCTGTGGCGGCGCCCGCATCGGCGCCGGCTGCTCGCTGGGCCAGAACGTGTTCGTCGGCAACCGCGTGCGCATCGGCGACCGCGTCAAGATCCAGAACAACGTCTCGGTCTACGACAACGTCACGCTCGAGGACGACGTGTTCTGCGGTCCCAGCATGGTCTTCACCAACGTCTACAACCCGCGCTCGGCGATCGAGCGCAAGAACGAGTACCGCGACACGCTGGTCCGGCAAGGCGCCACGCTGGGCGCCAACTGCACCATCGTCTGCGGCGCGACCATTGGCCGCTACGCCTTCGTCGGCGCGGGCGCGGTGATCAACAAGGACGTGCCCGACTTCGCGCTGGTGGTCGGCGTGCCGGGCCGCCAGATCGGCTGGATGAGCCGCTACGGCGAACAGCTCGACCTGCCGCTGCAAGGCGACGGCGAGACCACCTGCCCGCACTCGGGCGAACGCTACGTGCTGCGCGACGGCGTCTGCGCGATCGCGTGATCGCGTGACTGCCTGATGGCCGGCCGGCGCGTGGCGTGCACGTCGGCACGAACCCGCGGCGGGCCGCGCGGACCTGCCCGTCGTCGCGACGGGCCGTGCGCCAGCGCGCGGATCTAGACGCGGGCGCGCGAGCCCAGCGCCTGCTCGACCGCCCGCTGCACCGCGTCGCGCGACGGCGGCGCGCCACGGTCGCCCAGGCTGGCGGTATAGGCGCTGCCCACCAGCGGCGTGCGCACCGGTGTCGAGGCCTTGTAGATGCCGACGGTCGGTCGGCCCAGCCCGGCCGACAGATGCGTCAGGCCGCTGTCCAGCCCCACCATCACCCGGGCATCGGCAAGCTCGCGGGCGATGTCGGTCAGGCCCATGCGCGGCAGCACCACCGCATTGGCGCGGCCGTCCAGCAAGGCCTGCGCGCGGGCGGTCTCGGATGGGTTGCCGGCCAGCAGCCGCAACTGCAGCCCGGCCGCCTGCAACTGGTCGAACACCGCGCGCCAGTCGTCCTGCGGCCATAGTTTGTCGTCGCGGCTGGCCGACGGCATGATCACCGCATAGGGCGGCTCGCCGCGCGCGGCCGAAGCCGCCGCCGCGGCGCGCGTGAAGGCCTGCAGGCCGAAGTCGGGCGCGCCCGCCGGCGAGTAGCCGAACACCGAGGCGGCCAGCTGGCGCTGGCGCGTGACCGCGGGCTGCCAGAATTCGACCGTGTGCTTGACGTCGTAGAACAGCGATGCCAGCGGCTCGCGCGCCGATTTCCAGTCCAGCCCGTGCTTGACGCCGCGTGCCTGGCGCACCAGCCAGGCCGATTTCAGCAGGGCCTGCATGTCGAGCACGATGTCGTAGCGCGCCTGCCGCAGGCGCTGCTTGAGCGCGGCGCGCTCGGCGCGCACCGGCGCCGACCACCAGGCCTTGCGCCAGCGGCGATGCGCCACGCGGATGACGTCCTTGACGGCGGGATGCCAGCCGGGAATCTCGGCAAAGGCTTCCTCGGCCAGCCAGTCGATCTGCGCCCCGGGCACGTGCGCGGCGATGTCGGAGATCGCCGGCAGCATGTGGACCAGGTCGCCCAGTGAGGAGGTGCGTACGATGAGGATGCGTGTGGACATAGGGAATGGGCGGTGAGCGGCGCTGCGCCTGTCCAGCGGACAGGTGGGAATGTACAACATCGCTACAGCCTGAGGCCGTCGCGGCGCCGCGCGCCGGCCACCGCGTCGGCGACCCAGGCCGGATTGTCCAGATACCAGTCCACCGTCAGCGCCAGCCCGGCGTCGAAAGGCTGGCCGGGCCGCCAGCCCAGCTCGCGCTCGATCTTGCCGGCATCGACCGCGTAACGCCGGTCGTGGCCGGGCCGGTCGGCCACGAAGGCGATCTGCTCGGCGTACGAGCGCCCGTCGGCGCGCGGCCGCCGCGCGTCGAGCAGGGCGCACAGGCGCCGCACCAGCGCCAGATTGCTCTGCTCGTTGCGGCCGCCGACGTTGTAGACCTCGCCCGGCCGGCCGGCCGACAGCATGCGGCGGATCGCCGCGGCGTGATCGCGCACGTAGAGCCAGTCGCGCACCTGCTGGCCGTCGCCATACAGCGGCAGCGGCTCGCCGAGCAGCGCGCGGCGGATCACCAGCGGGATCAGCTTTTCGGGATATTGGTAGGGGCCGTAATTGTTGGAGCAGTTGCTGACCAGCGTCGGCAGGCCGTAGGTGCGATGCCAGGCGCGCACCAGGTGGTCGCTGGCCGCCTTGGTGGCGGAGTACGGGCTGTTGGGGCGGTATGGCGCGGCCTCGTCGACCGGCGCCGGCGCGTCCGGATCACCCGGCGCGTGGGCGAGGTCGCCATAGACCTCGTCGGTCGAGACATGCACGAAACGAAAGGCCTGGCGCGCGGCCTCGGGCAGGCCACTCCAGTAGGCGCGGGAGGCCTCGAGCAGTTCAAAGGTGCCCAGCACGTTGGCGCGCAGGAAGGCGCGCGGTCCGGCGATCGAATTGTCGACGTGGGTCTCGGCGGCGCAATGCACGATCGCGCGCGGCCGGTGCTGCGCCAGCAAGGCGGCCATCGCGGCGGCGTCGGTCACGTCGGCGCGCACCAGCACATGGCGCGGATCGTCGCGGCAGCTGGCCAGCGTGCGCGGGTTGCCGGCGTAGGTCAGCGCATCGACGTTGAGCACCGGCTCATCGTGGGCCGCCAGCCAGTCCAGCACGAAGTTGCCGCCGATGAAGCCGGCCCCGCCCGTCACCAGAATCATGTCGCCCGCGCCTCCCGCTCGTGCCCGGCGCGTCGTGCCCGGCGGCAAATCGACGCATGATACTCCTGCTGCGATGCAGCACCGGCGCCAAGGGTTCTCACTATGTTCAGGCGCGGTGGACAGGTTCAGAATGGATGCGTCAGCACTGGTTGGAGACAGTCATGCGCATCGCCGACGCCCAATGGATTCCCGCCTCGCCCCAGCAGGTCTGGGACGCCCTCAACGACCCCGCCGTCCTGCAGCACTGCATTCCCGGCTGCGCCCGGGTCGAGCGGATCTCCGCTTCCGAGTTCGCGGTCACCGTGCAGTCCAAGCTGGCCGGCCTGACCGCCAGCTACAACGGCGAACTGCTGATCGCCGACGTCGACGCCCCGCACAGCTGCACGCTGGCCTTCGAGGGCAAGGGCGACACCGCGGGCCTGGTGATCGGCACCGCCCAAGTCAATCTCACGCCCAAGGACAAAGGCACGCGGGTCGCGTACACGGTGGCCGCGCAGGTCGGCGGCCAACTGTGCCAGGTCGGCGACAAGGCCTGCCGCGGTGGCGCCGAACGCATCATCGAAGCCTTCTTCACCGCGCTGACCGATCACGCCTGCCGGTTGCCGCACGTGGCCCCGCCGCCCGAGCCCGAACCCGAGCGCGGCGTGCTGGCCACCAACTGGTCCTGGGCGGCGGTGCTGGGCGTGGTCGGCGTGCTGGCCTCGTACCACTTCTTCCTCAAATAGAGGAAAAACGCCCCCACGCTGCGCCTGCGGCTTGCTGCCCCCCAGGGGCCGCTTTCCCATTGGGGCTGTAAGAAATCTGATACAAGGACGAAAGGGGCCGGTGCTATTCTTGCAGCATGAACGCGCCGCCTGCCGAAGACCCTTCCAGTAGTTCTCCTGCCGCTCGATCCCGCCGCGAACTTCTTCTAGCCATGTTGGGCGTCTGTGCCACCGTGGTGCTGGTCGCGTTCGATTCCACCATCGTCAGTACCGTCATGCCACGCGTGGCCCAGGCCTTGAACGGCATGGCGCTGTATGCCTGGGTCGGCACCGGCTACCTGCTGGCGACGGCCGCGTCGATCCTGGTGTTCGGCCGGCTCGGCGACCTGTTCGGCCGCAAGCGCCTGATGCTGGCCTCGGTGTCGATCGTCGCGCTCGGGTCCATCCTATGCGGCATCGCACAAACCATGCCGCAGTTGATTGCCTTCAGGGTGCTGCAGGGCATAGGCGGCGGCATGATGATCGCCACCGCCTTCGCCGCGCCGGCCGACCTGTTTCCGGTGCCGCACGACCGCGTGCGCTGGATGGCGATGGTCTCGGCCACCTTCGCGGTGGCCAGCGGCATCGGCCCGGTCATGGGCGGCGCGATCACGCAGGCATTGGGCTGGCGCGCGGCCTTCTTCGTGACGCCGGTGGCCGCGGCGATCGCGCTGTTCTTGTTGGCCCGCTATTTCCCAAATATGTGTTCGCTGCATCGCGGCGAACGGCGCATCGACTGGCGCGGCGCGTTTCTGCTGGTGATCGGCGTGGCCGCGCCGCTGGCCGCCATCGAGCTGGCCTTCGCGCCGGGCGAACACGCGCATCCGTGGTGGGGCCTGGGCCTGGCGCTGATCGGGCTGGCTGCCTGGATGCTGCTGATCCCGCTCGAGCGCCGCGTCACCGCGCCGATCTTCCCGCTGCGCATCCTGGCCAGCCGCCAGGCGCAGCTGTTGAACATGGTGGCGGTGGCGACCGGCGCGATCATGTTCATCCTGATCTTCTACGGCCCGCTGCTGCTGCAGCACGAGCTGGGTTTCTCGCCCAGCCATTCGGGCCTGCTGATGACGCCGCTGGTGGTGGGCATCCCGATCGGCAGCATCGTCAACGGCCGGCTGTTTCCGCGCCAGAGCGAGCCGCAACGCCTGATGGTGTTCGGGTCGGCGCTGCTGGCGATCGGCTCGGCGGCGGTGCTGAGCATTAGCGCGGCCAGCCCGTCGTGGTGGATCCTGACGGTGTTCCTGATCAACGGCGTGGGTCTGGGCTTTCTGCTGCCCAACCTGACCTTGTTCATGCAGATCCTGGCCGATCGCGCCGACGTCGGCGTGGCCTCGGCGCTGGTGCAGACCACTCGGGCAATGGGCAGCGCCGCCGGCACCGCCGCGGTGGGCATCGCGATCTCGCATCTGTCGGTGCTGGCCGGCATCCGCCTGGGATTGGCCTTCTGCATGGCGCTGGGCGTGCTGTGCGCGCTGCTGTGCGCGCGCATCAAGATGCGCAACGTGATGGCCTGAGCGCGCCGCACTCAGCGCACTCGACGCGCTAGACGCGCTGGAATATCCCCGCCGCACCCATGCCGGTGCCCACGCACATCGTCACCATCGCATAGTCGAGCTTGCGCCGTTGCATCGCATGGATCGCGGTGGCCGAGCGGATCGCCCCGGTCGCGCCCAGCGGATGGCCCAGCGCGATCGCGCCGCCCAGCGGATTGACCACGGCCGGATCCAGCCCGAGGTCGCGGATCACCGCCAGCGACTGCGCCGCGAAGGCTTCGTTCAATTCGATCCAGCCCATCTGGTCCAGCGTCAGGCCGGCCTGCTTGAGCGCCAGCGGGATCGCCTCTTTGGGGCCGATGCCCATGATCTCGGGCGGCACGCCCCGCACCGCGAAGCTGACGAACCGCGCCAGCGGCGTCAGCTTGTGGGCCTTGAGCGCCCGCTCGGACACCACCAGCAGCGCGCCGGCGCCGTCGGAGGTCTGCGAGCTGTTGCCGGCCGTGACGCTGCCGCGCGCGGCGAACACCGGCCGCAGCTTGCCCAGCGCCTCGGCGCTGGTGTCGGCGCGCGGACCCTCGTCGGCCTGCAGCACCGCGCTGCGGGTCTTGATCTCGCCCGAGGCCACGTCGGGGCTGCGGTTGATGACGTTGACCGGCGTGATCTCGTCGGCGAACTCGCCCGCTGCCTGCGCCGCCAGCGCGCGCCGGTGCGACTCGAGCGCGAAGGCGTCCTGATCCTCGCGCGAGACCTGCCACTGCGCGGCGACCTTTTCGGCCGTCATGCCCATGCCAAAGGCGATGCCGAGGTTCTCGTCGCGTGAAAAGATGTCGGGACTGAACGACGGATTGGCGCCCATCGGCGGATTCTGGCTCATCGACTCGACCCCGGCGGCGATCAGCACGTCGGCCTCACCGACGCGGATGCGGTCGGCCGCCATCGCCACCGCGGTCAGGCCCGAGGCGCAGAAGCGGTTGACGGTGACGCCACCGGTGGTGGCAGGCAGCCCGGCCAGCAGCGCCGAGATGCGCGCCACGTTCAGGCCCTGCGAGCCTTCGGGCATCGCGCAGCCGGCGATCACGTCCTCGACGGCGGCCGGATCGAGCGAAGGGGCCTGCGCCATCAGGGCGCGCAGCGTCATCGCCAGCAGGTCGTCGGGCCGGTAGTGGCGCAGGCCGCCGCGCGGCGCGCGGCCGATCGGGGTACGGGTGGCGGCGACGATGTAGGCGTCTTGCACGGTGCGGGACATGGAATCTCCTTGTAGGGGCGCGCTCAGTTGCGCACCGGCTTGCCGGTCTTCATCATGCCGGCGATGCGCTCCTGCGTCTTGGGATGGCCCAGCAAGGACAGGAAAGCGCGGCGCTCGAGCGCCAGCAGCCACTGCTCGTCGACCAGCGTGCCGGGATCGACCTCGCCGCCGCACAGGACCTCGGCCACCGTGCGGCCCAGCAGGAAATCATGCTCGGAGATGTAGCCGCCCTCGCGCAGGTTGACCAGCTGCGCGGTCAGCGTGGCGATGCCGTCGCGCCCGGCCACCGGAAACTGCTGCGGCACCGGCGCGCGCCAGCCGGCCTCGGCCAGCATCTGGGCCTGCCGCAGCGCGACGTAGAGCAGCTCGTATTCGTGCATGACGATGGGATCGGATTCGCGCAGATAACCCAGCGTGACGGCCTCGCGCGCCGAACCGGCGACCTTGGCGCCGGCCACGGCCTCGGCGAACTTCTGCAGGAAGCGCAGCAGCGGCGCATCGGGCGCGTTCAGCGCCTGCTGCTCGGCGGCGCGCCGCGCGCAGTACGTCAGGCCGCCGGCGCCGGGCACCAGGCCCACGCCGACCTCGACCAGGCCGATGTAGGTCTCGAGATGCGCGACGCGGCTGGCGCAATGCACCGCCAGCTCGCAACCGCCACCCAGCGTCAAGCCCGACAGCGCGGCGACGGTCGGCACCTGCGCGTAGCGCAGCCGCAGCGCGAGTTCCTGCATGCGGCGTTCTTCGGGTTCGAGTGCCTCGGGGCCGCCTTCCTGGAAGGCCGGCAGCATGGCCTTGAGATCCGCGCCGGCCGAGAACGGCTGGCTATCCTGCCAGATCACCAGGCCACGGAAACCGGCCTCGGCCTGGTCGATGGCCTGCAGCAAGCCGCGCGTGACCTCGGGGCTGATGGTATGCATCTTGGTCTTGAACGAGACCACCAGCACGTCGGTCGGATGCGGCGCAGGCAAGGTCCACAGCCGCAGCACGTCGGTCTCGTGCAGCACGCGGCCGCCGGCGGCCGACACCAGCGTGGCCGAGCGGTTGAGCTCGCCGACCAGCCGCAGCGGCGAGATCTGGCGCGCATAGACCGGCAGCGTCGAGCGCGGCTCGAAGCGGCCCAGCCGCGGGTTCCACGAGCCCTTGGGGGTGTGCACGCCGCCGGCTTCGGGCACCGGGCCCTTGGTGACCCACTCGGGCAGCGGCTGCGCCGACAGCGTCTCGCCGGCACGGATGTCGTCGGCGATCCAGCCGGCCACCTGACGCCAGCCGGCCGACTGCCAGACCTCGAAGGGGCCTTGTTCGTGGCCGAAGCCCCAGCGCATCGCCAGGTCGACGTCGCGCGCGCTGTTGGCGATCTGCGCCAGGTGCACCGCGGCGTAATGGAAGGTGTCGCGCAGCAGCGCCCAGACGAAGCGCGCCTGCGGGTGTTCGGACTCGCGCAGCGCCTTCAGGCGCGCGCCGACGTCGCGCTGGCCGAGGATGGCCGCGACCTCGTCGTCGATCTTGCCGTCGGCCGGTACATAGCGGCCCGACGAGGGATCCAGGCGCAGGATGTCCTTGCCTTCCTTGCGATAGAAGCCGGCGCCGCTCTTCTGGCCCAGCGCTTTCTTTTCGATCAGGCCGGCCAGCGCGCGCGGCATCGCGAAATGCGCGCGGAACGGATCCTCGGGCAGGCCGCGCTGCAGCGTCTCGATCACATGGGCCAGCGTGTCGAGGCCGACCACGTCGGCGGTGCGGTAGGTGCCCGACTTGGCCCGTCCCAGCCGTTTGCCGGTCAGCTCGTCGACCACGTCGTAGCTCAGGCCGAACTTGCGCGCCTCGATGTCGGCGGCCAGGATGCCGAACACACCGATACGATTGCCGACAAAATTGGGGGTATCGCGGGCCCGCACCACGCCCTTGCCGAGCGCCGTCACCAGGAAGGTCTCGAGCTGATCGAGCAGGGCCGCCTCGGTCTCGGGCGTCGGGATCAGCTCGACCAGATTCATGTAGCGCGGCGGATTGAAGAAATGCACGCCGCAGAAGCGGGGCCGCAGCCCGGCCGGCAGGACCTTGGCCAGTTCGCCGATCGACAGCCCCGACGTGTTCGAGGCCAGGATCACGTGGGCGCCCAGCGCCGGCACGATCTTTTCGTACAGCTCGCGCTTGATGTCGAGCCGTTCGGCCACCGCCTCGATGACCAGGTCGCATTCGGCCAGCTGGTCGAGGTGCTCTTCGTAGTTGGCCGGCTGGATCCGCGCGCCCAGGCCGGGCGCGGCCAGCGGCGCGGGCTTCATCTTTTCGAGCCGGCCGATCGCGGCTTTGGCGATGGCGCTCTTGTCGCCCTCTTTGGCGGGCAGGTCGAACAATACGACCGCGACACCGGCATTGACGCAATGGGCGGCGATCTGCGCGCCCATCACCCCTGCTCCCAGAACGGCCACCTTGCGCACGGCAACCGTGCTGGAACTCTGCTCGCTGGACGGGTGGCTGGACATGCAAGGCTCTCCTTCTGGGGGGTGGCCGGCCATCACGGCACGGACCGGACAGCCAGTGTAGTGCCCCATCATGACCGGGGCAGACGACAAGCCGTGACAAAACACTACCGAACCGCAGGCCTTTGCGCCTGCGATACCGCGCCGGCCAGGCCGGTCAATATTCGGCGCCCCGGCCGGTCAGCGCCACCGCCAGCCGCAACAGCGCATGCGAGACTGCGTCGGCCAGCCGCTGCGGCCAGCTGCGGCGGCGGTAATGATGCGCCAGCACGCGCCGCCCGCCCGAGACGATCGCCAGCTCGAGCGACGCGCGCAGCCGCGCGGCGAACGCCGGCTCGTCGACCATGACGTTGGCCTCGCGCGCCAGCAGCAGGCTGAAGGGATCGAGGTTGGACGACCCCACCGTGCTCCAGTCGTCGATCACGGCGACCTTGGCGTGCAGGTAGCTGGGCATGTATTCGTAGACCTCGATGCCGTGGCGCAGCAGTTCGTCGTACAGCGAGCGGGTCGCGTGATACTGCATGCGGTATTCGACCCGGCCCTGCAGCAGCAGCCGCACCCGCACGCCGCGGCCGACCGCCAGCCGCAAGGCCTTGCGAAAGCGCCGGCCCGGCAGGAAATACGCATTGGCGATGACGATCTCGCTGCGGGCCCGCTCGATGGCCTGCAGGTAGGCGGTCTCGATGGTCTTGCGATGGCGCAGGTTGTCGCGCAAGGCCAGCGCCGCACGCATGCCGCCGGCCGGTTCGGCCGGCATCAGCGGCGGGCGCCACAGGCGCAGCCGGCGCCAGTCGAACGGCCGGCGCCGCAGCCGCGCCCAGTTCATGCGTACCCACAGCAGGTCCTGCGCGTGGGCCAGCGGCGCGACCACCGAGCCGCGCAGTTGCACCGCGTAGTCGAAGCGCGGCGCGTCCATGCGGCGGGCGTCGGCCTCGTCGGCGTAGTCGTCGATGATGTTGATGCCGCCGACGAAGGCGACCTCGCCGTCGATCACCGCGGTCTTGCGGTGCAGCCGCCGCAGCCGCCGCCGGCTCGGCACCAGCCAGCCCAGCCGGCGCGGCTCGGGCCGGTAGACC
>JAEZBO010000161.1 GCA_023427085.1 Pseudomonadota bacterium | reverse complement strand
TGCTGCTCAAGCAGCAAGCGGCGGCGACCGCCGGCTAGCCGCCGGCGTCGCTAGGCGGGAAAAAAAAACGCCGCGGCGCAAATGCGCGGCGGCGTTTTTACTCGGGCGGCGGCCGGGGAGGCCACCGGATCAGTCTGGATCAGGTCTGCTTGGTCTTGCGCCCGCGCAGCAACTCGTCGAGCACCAGCAGGATCGCGCCGCAGACGATGCCGATGTCGGCGACGTTGAAGGCCGGGTAGTACCAGTCGCGCCAGTAGAACAGCAGGAAGTCGATCACGTGGCCGTGCTGCGTGCGGTCGATCACGTTGCCCAGTGCGCCGCCCAGTATCATCGACAGCGCCAGCGAGAAGCGCGGCTGGCCGCGATGGCGATGCAGCAGCCAGACGATGAAGACTGCCGCGCCGATGCCCAGCGCCGTGAAGGCCCAGCGCTGCCAGCCGCCCGCGCCGGCCAGGAAGCTGAAGGCCGCGCCGCGGTTGTACAGCAGCGTGAAGTCGAAGATCGGCAGCACGTTGATGCGCTCGCCATAACGCAGCGCCGCATCGAAATACAGCTTGGTGATCTGGTCGACCACGATGATGGCGACGGCCAGCAGCAGCCAGGGCCACATGGCCGGCTTGCGGACGCCAGCGGCCGGCAGCGCCGTCACGGCGGGCGCCGCCGGGCCGTCATGCTTGGGTGCGCCGGGCATGTTCATGCGGCACCGCGCGGTTCACCCGCGCCGAACAGGTTGCTGACGCAGCGGCCGCAGATCTGCGGATGCTGCGGGTCGACGCCGACGTCCAGACGCCAGTGCCAGCAGCGCTCGCACTTGGCATGGGCCGACGGCGCGATCTCGATGCGCAGGCCCTCGCTGGCCGCGTGCACGGTGGCGCGCGAGACGATCAGCACGAAGCGCAGATCGTCGCCCAGCGATTGCAGGTCGGCCAGCAGTTGGCCGCTGGCGGTCACGTCGACCTCGGCCTGCAAGGACGAACCGATGTTGCCCTGCGTGCGGACCTCCTCGAGCTGGCGCGTGACCTCGGCACGCAGGCCGCGCAGGCGCGCCCACTTGTCGAGCAGGTCGGTGTGGCCGGCCTCGCCCTTGGCGCGCGCGGCGCTGTCGAGCAGCTCGATGCCCTGGCCCGGCTGGCCGCCGGCGGCCACGTCGCTGACCTGGTGATAGACCTCGGTGTAGATCGTCAGCGCCTCGGGCTTGATCAGCGCCCAGGCTTCCTCGGCGGTGAACGACAGGATCGGCGCGATCAGCTTGAGCAGCGTCTGCGTCACATGCCACAGCGCGGTCTGCGCCGAGCGGCGCGCCAGGCTGTTCTCGCCGGTGGTGTAGAGCCGGTCCTTGAGCACGTCCAGGTAGAACGCGCCGAGGTCTTCCGAGCAGAACACCTGCAGCTTGGCGACCACCGGATGGAACTCATAGACGTCGTAGTGCGCCAGCGTCTCCTGCTGGAACTGCGTCAGCCGCGCCAGCGCCCAACGGTCGATCTCGAGCATGTCGGCCAGCGGCACGGCATGCCGGGCGACGTCGAAATCGCTGGTGTTGGCCAGCAGGAAGCGCAGCGTGTTGCGGATGCGGCGATAGGCATCGACCACGCGGGCGAGGATCTTGTCGTCGCCGGCGATGTCGCCCGAATAGTCGCTGGAGGCCACCCACAGCCGGATGATCTCGGCGCCCAGTTTTTCGCTGGTCTTTTGCGGATCGACGCCGTTGCCCAGCGACTTGCTCATCTTGCGGCCCTGGCTGTCGACCGTGAAGCCGTGCGTGAGCAGCTGTTTGTACGGCGCGCGGCCATGCATCGCGCAGGCCGTCAGCAGCGACGAGTGGAACCAGCCGCGATGCTGGTCGTGGCCTTCGAGATACAGGTCGGCCTCGGGGCCCGACAGATGATGGCCCTGGTCGCGCGGACCGCCGCGGCTGATCTCGTCGTCGAAGTGCGAGCCGCGCAGCACGTGAAAGTGCGTCGTGCCCGAATCGAACCAGACGTCGAGGATGTCCTTGCTCTTGGTGTAGTGCTGGGCGTCGTCGGCGCCGATCAGATCTTCGGTGCTGGCGCGGCTCCAGGCCTCGATGCCGCCTTGTTCGACCAGCTCGGCCGCCTGGTCCATGATCTCCATGGTGCGCGGATGCAGCTCGCCGGTGGCGTTGTGCAGGAAGAACGGCAGCGGCACGCCCCACGAGCGCTGGCGCGAGATGCACCAGTCGGGCCGGCCGGCGATCATGTCGTGCAGCCGCACCTTGCCGTTGCGCGGATAGAACTGGGTCTGCTCGATGGCCTCGAGCGCCATCTGGCGCAGCGTCTGCGGCGCCTTGTCCTGCGTGAACACGCCTTCGCCTTCATCCATGCGCACGAACCACTGCGCGGCGGCGCGATAGATCACCGGCGTTTTGTGGCGCCAGCAATGCGGATAGCTGTGCGTGATGGTCTCGGTCGCCAGCAGGCGGCCGGCTTCGCGCAGCGTCTCGATGATGACCGGCGCGGCTTTCCAGATGAACTGGCCGCCGAACAGCGGCAGCGTGTCGGCATAGACGCCGTTGCCCTGTACCGGATTCAGGATGTCGTCGTGCGTGAAGCCGTTGGCCAGGCAACTGTTGAAGTCATCCACGCCGTAGGCGGGCGACGAGTGCACGATACCGGTGCCGTCGTCGGCGGTCGCGTAGTCGGCCAGGAACACCGGCGCCAGGCGCTGGTAGCCGGGGTCGACGTCGTATAGCGGGTGTTTGAAGCCGATCCGATCCAGCGCCGCGCCGGCGGTGGTCGCCAGCACCGTGCCGGCGAGGCCGAAGCGCGCCAGCGCCTTCTCGACCAGGTCGGCGGCCAGCAGCAGCACGCCGCGTTCGGTCTGCACCAGCGCGTATTGCAGCTCGGGATTGAGGTTGAGCGCCTGGTTGGCCGGCAGCGTCCACGCCGTCGTGGTCCAGATCACCGCGTAGGCCGTGGCCGGCAGCTCGTTCAGGCCGAATGCGGCCGCCAGCTTGGCCGGCTCGGCGCATTCGAAGGCGACGTCCAGCGTCTGCGACTTTTTGTCGGCGTATTCGATCTCGAACTCGGCCAGCGAGCTGCGGCAGTCGAAACACCAATACACCGGCTTGAGGCCGCGATAGACGAAGCCGCGCTGCATGATGCGCTTGAGCGCGCGGATCTCGTCGGCCTCGTTGCCCGGATTCATCGTCAGGTAGGGGCGATCCCAATCGCCCAGCACGCCCAGCCGCTTGAAGTCCTTCTTCTGCAGCGCGATCTGTTCGGTCGCGTAGGCGCGGCTCTTGGCCTGCACCTCGTCGCGGCTCAGATTGCGGCCATGCAGCTTTTCGATCTGGTTTTCGATCGGCAGGCCATGGCAGTCCCAGCCCGGCACGTAGACGGCGTCCATGCCGTCCAGCTGGCGGGCCTTGACGATGATGTCCTTGAGGATCTTGTTGACCGCGTGGCCCATGTGGATCTGCCCGTTCGCATAGGGCGGACCATCGTGCAGCACGAAGCGCGGCCGGCCATTGCCGACCTGGCGGATCGCCTGGTAAATGCGCTTTTCTTCCCACTGCGCCACCCAGGCGGGTTCGCGTTTGGCCAGGTCCGCGCGCATCGGGAACGCGGTGTCGGGAAGATTGAGGGTGGTCTTATAGTCCATGGACGGAAAAATAGGCACGTGCATTGCGCGCATCGAGATCGATGGCGGCAACCAGGGCGGGGAGGTCGGGGAATTTTTCTTCTTCCCGCAGCAGCTGCAGGAATTCGATGCGCACGAGTTTACCGTAAGCATCGACGCGGGTATCGAGCACGTGGGCCTCGAGCAGCACGCGCCCGCCGTCCTCGACGGTGGGGCGCACGCCCAGGCTGGCGACGGCCGGCAGCGGCTGCTCGGCCAGGCCATGCACCCGGACGACGTAGATGCCCGAGCGCGCCGCGCAGCGCGGCGGCACGCGCAGGTTCAGCGTCGGGTAGCCAAGCTGGCGGCCCAGTTTCTGGCCGTGCAGCACGTGGCCGCTGATCGCATAGGGGCGGCCCAGCAGCAGCCGGGCGCGTTCCAGGTCGCCGACCGCCAGCGCGGTGCGGACTTCCGAACTGGAGACCCGGTGGCCGTCCGGATCGGTGACGTCCTGCAGCGTCTCGACCTCGAAACCATGGCGCGCGCCGGCTTCGCGCAGCAGCGCCAGGTCGCCCTGGCGGTGATTGCCGAAACGGAAGTCGGCGCCGACCAGCAGCCAGCGGGCCCGCAGGCCGCGCACCAGCAGCGTCTCGATGAAATCGGACGCGCTCATCTCGGCCAGCGCCGCGTCGAACGGCTGCAGCAGCACCTGGCGGATGCCGCCCTGCGCCAGCCCCCAGAGCTTGTCGCGCAATGTCGAGATGCGCGTGGGCGCCAATTCGGGCCGCTGGGCCTTGAGCGCGAAATACTCGCGCGGATGCGGCTCGAAGGTCATCACCGCCGGCACCAGCGCGCGTTGCGCGGCGGCCTGGCGGACGTGCTCGAGGATGGCCTGATGGCCGCGGTGCACGCCATCGAAATTGCCGATGGTCAGCGCGCTGGGCGCGAGCGCCGAGGCGGGGGGAAGCGAGCGGTGGATGCGCAGCAGGGAGTTCACGGGCGACAGTTTACAATTTTGGGTTGCCCGTCATTGGAAAGCCCATCTTGTCCGAATCTTCGTCCCCCCGCCGCATCGTCATCCTGATCTCGGGGCGGGGCTCCAACATGCAGGCGCTGGCGCAGGCCTGTCAGGCCCAGGGCTGGCCGGCCCGCGTCGCCGCGGTGATCGCCAACCGGGCGCAGGCCGACGGCCTGGCCTGGGCGCAAGAGAAAGGCATCGCCACCGCCGTCGTGCCGCATCGCGACTACGCCTCGCGCGACGATTTTGACGCCGCGCTGGCCGCCGAGATCGATCGCCACGCGCCGGACTTCGTGCTGATGGCGGGTTTCATGCGGGTGCTCACGCCCGCCTTCGTCAATCGTTACGCCGGCCGCCTGATCAATATCCATCCCTCGCTGCTGCCGGCCTTCCCGGGCCTGCACACGCATGCGCAGGCACTGGCGACCGGTGTCCAGGCGCACGGCTGTACCGTGCATTTCGTCACGCCGGTGCTCGATCACGGCCCGGTCATCGCGCAAGGCGTGGTGCCGGTGCTGCACGGCGACACGCCCGAGCAACTGGCCGAACGGGTGCTCGAGGTCGAGCATCGAATCTATCCCATGGCGGCGCGCTGGCTGGTCGAAGGCCGCGTCAGCCTGACCGCCGATCATCGCGTCCTGGTGCAGGATGTCGCCGAACGACTGGTCGTTTGGCAAGGAGAGCGAGCATGATTACCCGTCGAACCCCCAGCCCGGAGCGCAAACGCAGCGCCGGTGGCCTGGCCGGCTTCAAGGCGCGCCGCAGCGATGGCGCACGTAGCGACTCGCCCCCGTCCCGCGATGCCGCCCCCGGCAGCCGGGCGCCGGCGCGTACCGAATCGCGCGGCCCCGAATCGCGCGGCCCGGCGCGTGACGCGCAGCGTCCGGCCCAAG
>JAEZBO010000146.1 GCA_023427085.1 Pseudomonadota bacterium | reverse complement strand
AGGCCGCGCTGGGCTCGGCCGGACAGGCCGGCCTGGCGCTCGTCGCCGGCGCGGCGGTGCTGGCGGTGCTGGTGTTCGGCCTGGACGCCTTGCGCGCCGGCACGCTGGACGGCCCGCTGCTGGCCGGCCTGCTGTTCGCCACGCTGGGCTATTTCGAAGTGGCCGGCCCCCTGATGCGTGGCGCCGGCAAGCTGGGCGCGGCGGCATCGGCCGGCGCCCGCATCGCCGAGGTGGTCGACCAGCGTGCCAGCATCACCGATCCGCTGCGGCCGGTCGCGTTGCCGGACTCGTATTCGCTGCGGCTCGATCAGGTCGGCTATGCCCACGTACCCGGCGGCCGGCGGGTGCTGGACGGTGTCGACCTGTGCATCGAGCCGGGCCAGCGCCTGGCGCTGACCGGCGCCAGCGGCGCGGGCAAGTCGACGCTGCTGCACCTGATGCTCAGGCTGGCCGATCCGCAGCAGGGCCGCGTGTCGCTGGGCGGCCGCGACCTGCGCGACCTGCGGCTGGCCGACGTGCACCAGCGCATCGCGCTGTTGTCGCAGCATGCGCCGGTCTTTCTGGGCACGCTGCGCACCAATCTGCTGATCGGCGCGCCGCAGGCCACCGACGACGATCTGTGGCAGGCGCTCGACGCGGTCGGACTGGCCGGTTTCGTGCGTGGCCTGCCGCAAGGGCTGGATACCTGGACCGGCGAGACCGGCCGCAGCCTGTCGGCTGGCCAGGCCCGCCGCCTGTGCCTGGCGCGCGTGCTGCTGGGACCGGCGCGGATCCTGCTGCTGGACGAACCGACCGAAGGCCTGGACGCCGCCGCCGAGCAGGCTTTCTGGGCCGACCTGCCGCAGGCCGCGCGGGGCCGCACGGTGGTCATCGCCACCCACGCGCGGCTGCCGGCCGGCGTGGTCGACCAGACCTGGCGCATCGAGCAGGGCCGTCTGCGGCGCGTGTGACATCGGCTCATAGGCGGTAGCAAGACGCAAGGCGATCCGGCCGTTGCCGAGGCCGCGTAGCGGTTATAGTGCGGGCTGCCTGCCTTCCCCCGGACGACCCGCCATGCTCATTTCTCCTGCCCAGCAGATCCGCGAGGCTGTCGCCAGCGTGCGGGACTGGCCCAAGCCCGGGGTCACCTTCCGCGACATCACGCCGATCCTGCAGGATCCGCGCGTGTTCCGGATGCTGATCGACCTGTTCATCTACCGCTACATGGACCGCCGGCTCGACCTGGTGGTCAGCATCGACGCGCGTGGCTTCATCCTCGGCAGCGCGCTGGCCTACGAACTCAAGCTGGGTTTCGTGCCGATCCGCAAGCAGGGCAAGCTGCCGCGCGCCACCGTCAACGAAAGCTACGAGCTCGAATACGGCACCGCGACCGCCGAGATCCATGCCGATGCGGTCAAGCCGGGCCAGCGCGTGCTGCTGGTCGACGACCTGATCGCCACCGGCGGCACCATGCTGGCCGGCATCAAGCTGCTGCAACGCCTGGGCGCCAACGTGGTCGAGGCCGCGGCCATCATCGACCTGCCCGAGGTCGGCGGCTCGCGGCTGATCTCGCAGACCGGCACGCCGCTGTTTTCGGTCTGCAGCTTCAACGAAGCCGACTGAGGCCGGCCCGCCGGCGCCTTACAGGAACAGGCGGTAGGCCGGATTGTCGGTCTCGTTCCAGTAGGGATAGCCCAGGTCGGCCAGGAAGGCCTTGTAGCGTTTCTTGTCCGATGCCGGCACCTGTATGCCGACCAGGATGCGGCCGTAGTCGGCGCCCTGGTTGCGGTAATGGAACAGGCTGATGTTCCATTCTTCGGGCATGGCGCTCAGAAACCGCATCAGCGCGCCGGGCCGCTCGGGAAACTCGAAACGGTACAGCAGCTCGTCGCGGGCCAGCGGCGAGCGCCCGCCGACCATGTGGCGCAAGTGGGTCTTGGCCATTTCATCGTGGGTCAGGTCCAGCGTGTCGAAGCCGTGCTTGCGGAAATTCGCCGCCATCTTGGCCGGCTCGGCCGGCGAGGTCACCTGCACGCCGACGAACACGTGCGCCTTGTCGGCATCCGATATCCGGTAGTTGAACTCGGTGACGTTGCGCGGGCCGACCAGTTCGCAGAAACGCCTGAAGCTGCCGCGCTGTTCGGGCAGCGTCACCGCGAACACCGCTTCGCGCGCCTCGCCGACATCGGCCCGTTCGGCCACGAAGCGCAGCCGGTCGAAGTTCATGTTGGCGCCGCAGGCGATCGCCACGACGGTCTTGCCCTTCCATTTGTGCTCCAGGCAATACTGCTTGGCGCCGGCCAGCGCCAGCGCGCCGGCCGGTTCGAGCACGCTGCGGGTTTCCTGGAACACGTCCTTGATCGCCGCGCAGATCGCGTCGGTGTCGACCACCACGAAGTCGTCGACGTACTGGCGCGTCAGCCGGAAGGTCTCGGCGCCGACCAGCTTGACCGCGGTGCCGTCCGAGAACAGCCCGACGTCCGACAGCTGCACGCGCCGGCCGGCGCGCACGCTGCGCACCATCGCATCGGAGTCCTCGGTCTGCACGCCGATGATCTTGATCTCGGGGCGCAGCTGCTTGATGTAGGCGGCCACGCCCGAGATCAGCCCGCCGCCGCCGATGGCCACGAAGATGGCGTCGATGCTGCCCGGATGCTGGCGCAGGATTTCCATGCCCACCGTGCCCTGGCCGGCGATCACGTCGGGATCGTCGAAGGGGTGCACGAAGGTCAGTTTTTCTTTTTTCTCGATGCCCTGGGCGTGCTCGTAGGCGTCCGAGAAGCTGTCGCCGGCCAGCACCACCTCGCCGCCCCAGCCGCGCACCGCGTCGATCTTGACCTGCGGCGTGGTGACCGGCATCACGATGACGGCCCGGCAGCCCAGCCGGCTGGCGGCCAGCGCCACGCCCTGCGCGTGATTGCCGGCCGACGCGGCGATCACGCCGCGCGCCAGCGCCGCGCGCGGCAAATTGGCCATCTTGTTGTAGGCGCCGCGCAGCTTGAAGCTGAACACCGCCTGCGCGTCCTCGCGCTTGAGCAGCACCGTGTTCGAAATTCGCTCGGACAGCAGGGGGGCATATTCGAGGGGGGATTCGACGGCGACGTCATAGACCTTCGACGTCAGGATGCGCTTGAGATAGTCGGTGGACATTGCGATAGGGATGAAGACAGGACAGGGCGCGCGGGGCGCTGTGGGGGAGGCCCGTGCCACGGCAGGCTGCGGCCCGCAACGGGGCAGCGGCACAGGCGCGGGCCAGATTACCACAGGGCCTGGCGCGTTCCGGTCCGCGGGCCCGGGCCACCGCCCGGACCCGCCGCACGATCAATAACGCAGATCGGCGCTCAGCAGGAAGGTGCGCGGCGCACCCAGGTCGACGCGGCGCGCCGACCAGTTCGCCGAGGTGGCGTAGAGCTTGTCGGCCAGGTTGTCGACGTTCAGCCGCACGGTCAGGTGCTTGTTGACCTCGTAGGCCGCCATCGCGTTGAACACCACGAAGCTGGGCATGTCGCCGTTGTTGCCGTTCTTGACCACCCGGTCGACGTTGTCGGGGCGGCCCACGTACGACTTGCCCTGGTACTGCACACCGGCGCCCAGCGTCAGGCCGATCGGGAAACGATAAGTCGTCCACAGATTGGCCTGCATGCGCGGCGAGAACGCCAGTTCGTCGCCGTTGGTCGACAGCGCGGTGCCGTAGTCGGCCGCGTTGGCCGCCCGCAGGCCGGCGTCGATGTCGGCGCCGTGCTTGCGCTTTGTCTTCTGGTACGTGAAGCCACCGAATACCGACCAGGCCGGCGTGACCGCGCCCGCCAGACCCAGCTCCAGCCCCTGGGCCTGTTGTTTGCCATAGCCCAGGAAGGTGTTGTTGGCGGTCATGCCGATGTTGCGGCGTTCGATGTGGAACAGCGCCGCCGAGGTCGAAAGGCGGTTGTCGAAGAAGTTCCACTTGGTGCCCAGCTCGTAGCTGATGGCGCGCTGCGCCTTGGCGTCCGGGTTGTTCTGGCCGCCCAGCGTCGGGAAGGCGTTGTTGCCGGGGCGCGAGATGTCGGGCGTCGACAGGAACGAGCCCGGCGGCAGCGTCGACAGGCCGACCGCGCCGTAGATGCTGGCGTTTGGCAGCGGCTTGTAGACCAGGCCCAGGCTGCCGTTGAGCGTGGTGTCCGAGGCCTGGTAGCCATCGGCGTGCGCGGTGTCGTCGCTGTCGATGCGGGCCTTGTAGCGCTCGAGCCGCACGCCGCCGGTGGCCTGCCACTGCGGATTGAACTCGACCGTGTCGTAGACGTAGGCGGCGATGGTCTCGATCTTGACGCGGTCACGCGTCAGCGCGGTGATGTCCTGCACGCCGGTGATCGGGCGCTGCGGATCGGGATTGAACAGGTCGGTCGTGCCGGGGTTGCCGGCGCCCACCACGTTGCGGCCCGAGCTCGAGCGCTCTTCCATGAACTCGACGCCGGTGGTGACGGTGTGCTTGAGGCCGCCGGTATCGAACTTGGCGGTCAGGTTGGTCTGGTTCGAGAAGCTGGTGTTCTTGCGCTCGAACACGTCGGCGCGGGTCTCGACCACGGTCGGCGTGGCGCGGTTGATGTTGTTGACGACCGTATAACGCGCCAGGCGGTCGGTGGTCGAATGGCGGGTCTGGTTCGACAGGCTCAGGCGGCTCGAGAAATCGTGTTCGATGCGGCCGGTGAAGGTGTTCTGCTCGACCTTGTCGAAGTCGCTGGCATGGCCGTAGAAGTTGTCGCGGTCGACGCCGCGCGGCAGTTCGTTGTGGCGCAGCGTGTTGCCGCTGGGACGAAAGCCGGGCACCAGCGCGCTGGGCACGCCGAAGTCCGGCCGGTCGTCGGTCTTGAGGTAGCTGTAGGCCAGCGTGGTACGGGTCGGCGTGCCCAGCCCGAAGCTGATCGACGGTGCGATGCCGGTGCTCTTGAGCTCGGCCTCTTTGCGTCCGGCGATGCCGCTGTCTTCGGCCAGCAGGTTCAGGCGGATCGCCACGCCTTCGCTGAGCGCCTTGTTCAGGTCGGCGGTGGCGCGCTTGCGGGCCTGCGAATCGTAGCGGTCCCAGCCGTAGCTGACCGAGCCGCCGAATGCGTCGCCCTGGTGCGGCGTCTTGGTGACCAGGTTGACGTAGCCGCCAGCGCTGCCGCGGCCGTTGTCGCCGGCCGGGCCCTTGATGACCTCGACGGTCTCGAGGTTGTAGATGTCGCGGTTGTAGTTGCCCGAATCGCGCACGTTGTCGATGTAGATGCTGCCGCCCGATTCGAAGCCGCGCAGGCTCAGGTTGCTGGCGCCGGTCGCGAAGCCGTTCTCGCCGCCGTTGTAAGTGATGCCCGGCGTATTGCGCAGCACGTCGGCCAGGTTGCGGGCGCCTTGCTGCTGGTAAACGGTCTCGGGGATCACGACGATGGTCTGCGGCGTGTCCAGCAGCGGCGCGGTGGCCTTGTCGGAGGTGCGCTGCTGCGGCGCGACGATCTGCCCCGGCGCGCTGCCGTGGACGGTCACCGGGCTGAGCTGGGCAGCCGTGCCGCTGCCTTGCGCGGCGGCGGGCGAGGCCAGCGTCAACGCGGCCAGGCCGGTCCAGCTCAAGCTGGCCAGCGTGGCGCAGATCGGCTTGAGGGCAAAGCGAGGCGTGGCCAGAGGCCGGCGCGAATTACGGGCGTGCATGAATGGGTCCTTTGATTTTTTTGGTTGATCGACGTGCTCGGCCCGCGACAGGCCGGCATTCGGGAGCACTGCATGAGTCGATGCAAAATGCAACGGATGCAAAAAGAACTGATAATCGTTGTCATTAAGCTTTTTAAAGTTACTTCAAGTTTTATCCTTTACACTTCTTTTTTCAGCTTTCATTCAGATTTGTTGCGCCCCGCCCACATCCCCGCGCGGCGCGCCTTTGCATGCCCAGGATCGCCATGCCCACGCCGCCCGCCGCTGTGCTGACCGAGATTCCCGCCGAGATCGCGGCGGTCTGTGACTACGAAGCCTTCGCGCAGGCGCGCGTCGACCCGGGCGCCTGGGCTTACCTGAACGGTGCCGCCGCCGACGGCCTGACCGCGCGCGACAACCTCGCCGCCTATGACCGCCTGCGGCTGCGCAACCGCGTGCTGCGCGATCTGCGCGGCGGCCATACCCGTCTCGACCTGCTGGGCGACAGTTATGCCGCGCCGCTGTTCGTGGCGCCGGTGGCGCACCAGAAACTGGCGCATGCCGACGGCGAACTGGGCACCGTGCTGGGCGCGGGCGCGGTGGGGGTCGGCATGGTGGTCAGCACGCAGGCCAGCGTCGAGCTCGAGGCGATCCGCCGCGAGGCCCACGCGCCGCTGTGGTTCCAGCTGTATCTGCAGCCCGATCGGGCGCACACCACACGGTTGTTGCGGCGGGCCGAGCAGGCCGGCTATCGGGCCGTGGTGGTGACCGTCGACGCGCCGGTCAGCGGCCTGCGCCGCGCCGAGCAGCGGGCCGGCTTCGTCATGCCGCCGCACGCCGCCGCCGTCAATCTGGCCGGCATGCAGACCGCGCCGCGGCGGCCGGGCGGCGGCGGGGCAAGCGCGGGGGGGGGGGCCGGCGGGGGGGGTGGGGTGGGGGGGG
>JAEZBO010000102.1 GCA_023427085.1 Pseudomonadota bacterium | reverse complement strand
GGGGGCGGGGGGGGGCGGGGCCCCGGGCGGGGGCCCCCCCCCCCGGCGAGTCGCTGGCCGACCGGCAACTGGCGGCGTTTCGCGCCGATCCGCGCAATCGCGGCCGGGTCTGCCGCGCCGGCCTGTGGCGCTATTCGCGCCATCCCAACTACTTCTTCGAATGGCTGCACTGGTTCGCCTACGTGGTGCTGGCGATCGGCGCACCGCTGGGCTGGCTGGCCTGGATCGGGCCGCTGGCCATGTATGTGTTCCTGCGCTGGTTCAGCGGGGTGCCCTATACCGAGGCGCAGTCGCTGCGCACGCGCGGCGACGATTACCGTGCCTACCAGCAAAGCACGCCGATGTTCTTCCCGTGGTTCCCCAAGACTTCCTCCGAGAGCAGGAGCGCTGAATGACTTCGACCACCGCCAGTTTCGACGATGGCCAACTTCCTTCCGACCGTCCCGCCGGCGGGCTGATGGGCCTGGCCGAGCGCGGCCTGCTGCCCGATGCCTTGTTGCGCCACGGCATCCGGCGCCTGTGTGCGCAACGGCTGGCCGACGAAAGCCGGGGCGGCCCCGAAAAGACCGCCGCCAGCTATCACGCGCTGATCGAACAGCTGCGCAGCAGCCCGGTGGCGATCCATACCGACGAGGCCAACGCGCAGCACTACGAGCTGCCGGCGGCGTTCTTCGAGTCGTGCCTGGGGCCGCGGCTGAAATATTCGAGCTGCTACTTTCCCAACGGCGACGAGACGCTCGAGACCGGCGAAACGGCGATGCTGGCGCTGAGCTGCGAACGCGCCGAACTGGCCGATGGCCAGCAGATCCTCGAGCTGGGCTGCGGCTGGGGGTCGCTGACCTTGTGGATGGCCGAGCACTATCCCAATGCGCGCATCACCGCAGTATCGAACTCGGCCTCGCAGCGCGCCTTCATCGAGACCCGCTGCGCCGAGCGCGGCCTGGACAACGTCGAGGTGATCACCTGCGACGCCAATGCGCTGAACCTGCCCGAGGCGCAATACGACCGCTGCGTATCGGTCGAGATGTTCGAACACATGCGCAACTACGAGGTGCTGCTGGGCAAGGTCGCCAGCTGGCTGCGCCCGGGTGGCAAGCTGTTCGTGCACATCTTCACGCACCGCACGTTGATGTACCCGTTCGAGACGCAGGGCGAGGACAACTGGATGGGGCGGCATTTCTTCACCGGCGGCATCATGCCGGCCGCCGATACCCTGCTTTGGTTCCAGCGCGACCTGCGCATCCAGGCGCGCTGGACCGTGTCCGGCACGCATTACGCGCGCACCGCCAACCTGTGGCTGGCCAACCAGGATGCCCGCCGCGCCGACGTCATGCAGACGCTCGAGCAGGCCTACGGTCCGGCGCTGGCGCCGCTGTGGGCGCAACGCTGGCGCATCTTCTGGATGGCTTGCGCCGAACTGTTCGCCTACGACGGCGGGCGCCAGTGGGGCGTCACGCATTACCGTTTTGTCCGGCCCTAGGAGCCTCGCATGAAAAAAACCTTCTTCGCGTCCGTGGCTGCCTTGCTGGCCGGTTGCAGCAGCCCGCCGCCGATCCCGCCGGCCGAACATGTCGACGTCGATCGTTTCATGGGCGACTGGTACGTGATCGGCAACATCCCGACCTGGCCCGAGCGCGAGGCCTACAACGCCGTCGAGACCTACGAACGCGACGCCGATGGCAAGATCCAGACCACCTTCCGCTACCGCCACGGCGGCTTCGACGAGAAGGTCAAGACCATGCATCCGGTCGGCACCGTGCGGCCCGACACCAACGGCGCGATCTGGGGCATGCAGTTCATCTGGCCGATCCAGGCCGAATACGTGATCGTCTACGTCGATCCGCAGTACCAGCACACCATCGTCGGCCGCTCCAAGCGCGACTACGTCTGGATCATGGCGCGCACGCCGACCCTGCCCGACGCCGACTACCAGCGGCTGGTGGCACGGGTCGCCGAGCTGGGCTACGACACGTCCAAGCTTCGCAAGGTGCCGCAGCAGTGGCCGGAGACCGCGCAGCCCTGAGCCGGCGGCGCGCTCCCGCGCCGCGGCGGGACCCATCGCGGTTCGACGCCGGGGCGGCTCGGCAGGGCCGAGCGACACAGGGGCCCGCCCGACGTGCCGCGTCACCCGGCAGGTGGCGCCGGCGCGCCGCCTCGCGCCGTGCTATGTTCGTCGGCGTTCCAGACTCCGATCGCCGTCAACCATGAACGACGACAACTCGCCGCCTCTCTCGTTCCTGCAACGCGTCTACGTGCGCAACTTCTTGCGCGCGGCCGGCGGCCTGTGCGGCGGCGTCATCGTCGCCTTGCTGCTGTACCTGATCGGCGCCGGCCTGACGCCGTTGCCGCAAGAGTTCGTGTCGATGACCAGCGTGTTCGGCCTGCCGGTCTTCATGGGCGCGGCCACGCTGTGCCTGAGCACGCCCGAGCAACAGCAGAGCCTGCGCCATCGGGTGCTGGCGCCGTGGGGCACCTTGCTGCTGCTGTACACCATCCTGACGCTGATCAGCTGGGAAACGGTGATCTGCCTGATCATGCTGACGCCGGTGGCGCTGATCGGCGCCAGCGCCGGCGGACTGCTGGCCGGCTGGTTGCTGACGCACTGGCGGCGCCGCCGCGCGCGGCGCGCCACGCTGGCCTCGTTCATCTTTCTGCCGATGCTGCTGGGCACCATCGAGCCCATGCTGTTGCCGACGCGCACCGAGTTCGTCACGGTGGTCGATCGCATCACCATCGCCGCGTCGCCCGAACAGGTCTGGCGCACGCTGGTGCATGTGCCGGATATCCGTGACGACGAACTGCAATCGAGCTTTTCGCACGCCATCGGCCTGCCGCGTCCGCGCGCGGCCTTGATGACGGGCGAGGGCGTCGGCGCCACGCGCGACCTGCGTTGGGAAGACGGCGTGCAGTTTCGCGAGACCGTCACCGACTGGCAGCCGGGCCGCCTGCTGGCCTATGACGTCGACGTGTCGCCGGCCAGCGAGGCGCTCAAGCGGCTGGATCCGCACGTGGTGATCGGCGACCGCTATTTCGACGTGCTGCGCGGCCACTATGCGCTGGCGCCCGCGCCCGGCGGCGCCACCGAACTGACGCTCAGCACCACCTACCGGATCAGCACGCGGATCAACGGCTACGGCAAGCTGTGGGCCGACAACACGCTGCACGACTTCCATTCGGTGGTGCTGGCGCTGCTGCGGGACCGCGTCGGCGCCGGTGCCACGCCGGGCCAACTGGCCAGCGCACGCTGAATCGTGGACCGGCAGAAACGGGCGGGACGGCCAGCTGGCCAGCTGGCCAGCTGGCGCCGGCCGTAGCGGCGGGGCAGGCTGGCGGCGTACGCCGACCGCTGCCCCCGCGCTATCGCGGCGCGCTTACTTGAGCAGGCCGCTGTCGCTCAGGAACTGCTTGGCGACCTGTTCGATCGGCGTCTTCTCGACGTCGACCTGCGCGTTCAGGCGCTGCATGGTCGGCGAGTCCAGCTTGGCCGACATGGCGTTCAGCGGCTCGGCCAGTTCGGGCGCCGACTCGAGCGTGGCGCTGCGCACCACCGGGGCCAGCGCGTAGCTGGGGAAGAACTTCTTGTCGTCTTCCAGCACGCGGAAGTTGAAGGCCTGCACGCGGCCATCGGTGGCGAACACCAGACCGACGTCGACCTGGCTGTCACGCAGCGCCTGGTAGGTCAGGCCGGCGTCCATCGGCCGCAGGATCGCGCGGCTGGTCTTGAAGCCGTACTGCTCGCGCAGTCCCGGCAGGCCGTCCGGGCGGCCCGGGAACTCGGCGTTGACGGCCATCAGCAGCTTGTCGCCGTTGTTGTAGGCCGCGGCCAGGTCCGACAGCGTCTTGATGTCGTCGGTCTTGGGGTTTTCGGCGCGCACCGCCAGCGCATAGGTATTGTCGGCCTGCGACGGCGTCAGCCAGGTCAGGCCCTTGGCGGCGTCCAGTTCCTTGACCTTGTCGTAGGCGGCCTGCGGCTCCATGCGCTCGGCGACCTTGTTGTAGGTCACCAGCGAGGTGCCGACGTATTCCCAGTAGACGTCGATCTGGCCGTTGACCTGCGCGTCGCGCACGACCTGCGAACCCAGCCCGTCGTTCTTCTTGACGGTGTGGCCCTTGGCCTGCAGCAGCTGGGTGGTGATCTCGGCGAGCAGCAGCTGCTCGGTGAATCCCTTGCCACCGACGACCACCTGGGCCGCGCTGGCGGCGTTCAGGGTCAGGGGCAGGATGGCGGCGGCCAACAGCAGTTTCTGGATCAGCTTCATGAGGCGAGCTCCGTATGAGGGTTGAAGGTTGCGGTCAGCGCAGCGGATTGACGCCGCGCGGGATGGTCCAGTACTGGACCTGACCGATCAGGAAGTCGACCGCGATGGCCAGCATCGCGGTGGGGATGGCACCGGCCAGCATCATGCCGAACTCGTTCAGCGCGATGCCCGAAAAAATCAGTTCGCCCAGCCCGCCGCCGCCGATCAGGAAGGCCAGCGGCACGGTGCCGACGTTGATCGCCAGGCCGGTGCGGATGCCCGAATACATCACGAACAGCGCATTGGGCAGCTCGACCTTGCGCAGCGTCTGGGCCGGGCTCAGGCCCATGCCCTGCGACGCCTCGATCAGGTGGCGCGGCACCGCGCGCAGGCCGGCCATGGTGTTGGCGACGATGGGCAGTAGCGTCGAGACGAACAGGCCGACGATCACGGTCGGGTTGCCGATGCCCATCACGCTCATGGCCAGCGCCAGCAGCGCCAGCGTCGGCACGGTCGCGCCGATGTTCAGCACCTGCATCGCGGCATCGCCGGCGCGCTGGAAGCGCGGCCGCGTCAGCAGCACGCCGAGCGGCACGCCGACGGCGATCGCCAGTCCGCCCGAGATCGCCACCAGCATCAGATGCTGCACGCCCAGGAACTGGATGTCGTCCCAATAATCGATCAGGTTGGGGATCAGCCCGCTGCCCCACGCCGCCGCGCCCATCGCGAACAGCGACAGGGACAGCAGGTTGCGCCAGACCTTGGGCAGCACGCCGGCGGTCGCGGGACTAGCCATTGCGGTAGGTCTCCGACAGCATGCGGGTGATATTGCGCATCGTCACGTAGCCCAGAAAGCGGCCCTCGGCATCGACGCAGGCCAGCCACGAGACGTTGTGGCGGAACATCGTCGAGGTCGCGGTGCGCAGGTCCTCGTCGGGGCCGATGGTGGTCGGCAGCGTGGCGTAGTGGTCACCCACCAGGCCCTGGGCGTCGCGGATTTCGCCCAGGCTCAGGTAACCGCGCGCCTTGCCGCTGTCGCCGACCATGACGATCTCGCGATGGCCCATGGCCTGCATCTTCTGCACCGCCGAGGCCAGCGTGTCGCGCGCCATCACGGTCGGCTGGTCGGGCAGCATGGCCTGGCGCGCGGTGATCAGCTGCAGGCGCTTGAGCGTGCGGTCGCCGCCGACGAAGTCGGACACGAAGCTGTCGACCGGATGAGCCAGGATGTTGTCCGGCGTGTCGTATTGCACCAGCCGGCCATCACGGAAGATGGCGATGCGGTCGGCCATCTTGACCGCCTCGTCGATGTCGTGGCTGACGAACATCACGGTCTTCTTCAACTGCGCGTGCATCTTCAGGAACTCGTTCTGGATCGTCGCGCGGTTGATCGGATCGATAGCGCCGAACGGCTCGTCCATCAGCAGCACCGGCGGATCGGCGGCCAGCGCACGCAGCACGCCGATGCGCTGCTGCTGGCCGCCCGAGAGCTCCTTGGGATAACGCTTCAGGTAGATGCCGGGGTCGAGCGCGGCCAGTTCGAGCAGCTCGACGGCGCGGGCGCGCGACTTCTTGCGGTCCATGCCCAGCACGTCAGGCACCAGGCAGATGTTGTCCTCGATGGTCTTGTTCGGGAACAGGCCGATCTGCTGGATCACGTAGCCGATCGAGCGGCGCAGCTGCACCGGATCGCTGTCGGCGGTGTCCTTGCCGTCGATGAAGATCTTGCCGTGGCTCGGTTCGATCAGGCGGTTGACCATCTTCATCGTGGTGGTCTTGCCGCAGCCCGACGGGCCCAGCAGCACGCAGATCTCGCCCTCGGGTACCTCGAGCGTGACGTGGTCGACGGCAGGCTTGGCGCTGCCGGGGAATATCTTGGAGACTTGTTGAAGCTTGATCATGAAACGTCCGGTAGGCTCAGGTTCGCAGGCCCGGCGAGGTCAGCGCGCGTTGCAGCCGCTGCAGCGCCAGGTCGGCCACGATGGCCAGGATGCTCACGGCGATCGCGCCGGTCACGAGCTGGCGCGGATCGGTCTGGCTGATGCCGCGCGAAATGAAGGTGCCCAGGCCGCCGGCGCCGATGTAGGCGGCGATGGCGGTGATGCCGATGTTCATCACCACCGCCATCCGCACGCCGGCCATCACCACCGGCAGCGCCAGCGGCAGTTCCACCTGGCGCAGCCGCTGCAGCCGCGTCAGGCCCATGCCGCGCGCCGCTTCGCGCAGCGCCGGATCGAGGTTGTGGATCGCCGCGTAGGTGTTGCGGATGATCGGCAGCTGCGAATACAGCAGCACCGCGATCACCGCCGGCAGATAGCCGATGCCGTGGCCGATGGTCGACAGCAGCGGGATCATGATGCCGAACAGCGCGATCGACGGGATCGTGATGATCATCGAGGCGATATACAGCACGATGGCCGCCGCGCGTGGCGACTGGCTGATGGCGATGCCGATCGGCACGCCGGTGGCGATGGCCAGGCCGACCGCGACGCCGACGATGGCGATGTGCTCGCTCGTGCGTGTCAGGATCAGCGGCCAGTTGGCCTGCATGAACTGAAGAATTTCCATGGATGGAGTCGAAAACGAGGACGCGGGCCGCGGTGCCGTTGGCGTGGCATGGCCCTGGCCGTCAGGCCGGTGGAATCGCGGCAGGACCACGGCGCCTGCGCGCCGCGCGTCGGGAAGGATTGGCCCGAATTGGGGGACGCCCTGTGGGCAGGATTTGCGGCATTGTAGCGCAAAGCCTATACTGCTTGCGGAATTGTTGACAAGAAGCCAGCAATAGGCAGAAGTTACCAGAAATTGTAGGTTTCTGTCTAGGCTTGTAACCCGCGCGCCCCGATGGCGCGTTCCGGGTGTCGGGCGGCTTTGGGCGTGCGTCATCCGGGCCCGAACAAGGAAACGACCGGATGTGTGGATTAGTGTGCCTGTGGCGGACAGGCGATGAAAACCTGGCTTCAACGATGATCGAGCGGATCGCCCACCGCGGTCCGGACGCCACCGAGATCACCCATGCTCCGGCCTCGCAGGCCATCCTGGCGCACTGCCGCCTGTCCATCATCGGCACCGACAACGGCCTGCAGCCCTTGCGCAGCGCCGCCGACCTGCTGGTCGCCAACGGCGAGATCTACAACCACGCCGAACTGCGCGCGGTGCTGGGCGAGTCGCTGTTCGCGTCGGCCAGCGATTCGGAAACCATCCTGCATCTGTACCACACCGGCGCGCCGCGCTGGGTCGACCGGCTCGACGGCATGTTCGCATTCGTGCTGGTCACGCCAGAGCGCCTGGTGGCCGGCCGTGACCCGCTCGGCATCAAGCCGCTGTACGTCGCGCGCCGCGGCGACGGCTATGCGCTGGCGTCCGAACTCAAGGCTTTCGACGGACTGGGCTTCACCGACGTGCAGTCGATTCCGCCCGGTTGCCTGTTCGACACCCGCGACGGCGTGCGCCAGTGGTACCGCCTGCCGCAAGGCGCCGCCACGCTCGCCGCCGGCGAGGATCCGGCGCTGATCGCCAGCGAACTGCGGCTGGTGCTCGAAAACGCGGTGCGCAAGTGGATGGTCGCCGACGTCGAAGTCGGCTCGTTCCTGTCGGGCGGGCTGGACAGCTCGATCATCGCCGCGATCGCGCAGCAGCAGAAGCAGCGCGCCGGCGAGGGTCCGCTCAAGACCTTCGCGGTCGGCACCGAAGGCTCGCCCGACCTGCGCGCGGCGCGCGCGGTGGCCAGCCACATCGGCTCGGACCACCACGAGTACGTGTTCACGGTGCAGGACGTCGCCGACCTGCTGCCCGACGTCATCTACCACCTCGAGAGCGCCGACATCGACCTGGTGCGCAGCGCCATCCCCACGTTGTTTGCCGCGCGGCTGGCCCGCACCCAGGTCAAGGCGGTGCTGACCGGCGAGGGCGCCGACGAACTGTTCGCCGGCTACGCCTACCACCACGACTACGTCGACGATCCGCGCGGGCTGGCCGACGAGCTCACGCGTAGCCTCGAGGGCATGCACAACATCAACCTGCAACGTGTCGACCGCATCACCATGTCGCAGTCGCTCGAGGGCCGCACGCCGTTCCTCGATCGCGAGCTGATCGGCTTTGCGCAATCGGCGCCGGCCTCGCTCAAGCTGCGCCGCAGCGCGCCCGGCGATGCCGAGTCGACCGGCCCGACCACCGAGAAGTGGCTGTTGCGCAAGGCCTGCGACGACCTGCTGCCGGCCGAGCTGGTGTGGCGCAAGAAGGCCCAGTTCGACGAAGGCTCGGGCACCGTCGATGCGCTGCAGGGCGCCTTGCAACTGCTGACCGGCAGCACTGAGCCGGTCGGCCGCGACGAAGAGGGTGCCTTGTATCGCCGGCTGCTGGCGCAACGCTACCAGCAGCCCGAGCTGATCGACGCGAATGCCGGCTGCTGGGAAGCCGGGCGGGTCGAGATCGCCGCCTGAGTCGCCGCGCGCGGCGCGGCATTGCGCCGGTGCCGGTGCCGGTACGCCCGATCGGGCACTGCGCCGGCACCGGGCATGTCGTGCCGGGCCGCGCGCCGGGCCGGCTCAGAACTGCATCTGCGCCGAGAACGCCACGCTGCGCGGCGCGCCCAGGTAGTAGCTGTTGAGCCAGTAGTCGCGGCCGGTCAGGTTCGACACCGTCAGCCGCAAGGACACCGGCTTGCCGGCCACGCGCGTGGCGTAGCGCAGCCCGGCGTCGACCGTGGTGTACGACGGCAGCCGGCTGGTATTGGTGTTGTTGGCCCACTGCTTGCCGACGTGATAGATGCCGCCGGTCAGGCTCAGCCCGGGCCATTGCGGCAAGGCGTATTCCGAGTACAGCTTGGCCACCGTCTTGGGCACGTTCAGCGGCGCGTTGCCGTCGTTGGCGCCGCCTTCGACCTTGGCGGTCAGCAGCGTCACGCCGCCGAACACCGTCCATCTGTCGGTCGCCTTGCCGACCGCGGTGAACTCGACGCCACGATGGCGCTGCTTGCCGTCCTGGCCGTAGACGTTGCCGGCGTCGGTGAATTCGTAGGCCTTCTCGATATCGAACAGCGCGCCGCTCAGCAGCACGCCGCCCAGCTCGGCCTTCAAGCCCAGCTCCTTCTGCTTGCTGACCATCGGCGGCATGACCGCCAGCGCGTTGCTGGCCGTCTGCGGCGCCACGCCCCCTTGCTCCAGGCCTTCGATGTAGGTGGCGTATGCGGTCAACCAATCGTTCGGGTTGAACATCAACGAGACGTTCGGCGAGTTGCGCGACTTGTCGTAGTCGGGCTGCTGGCGCTGGCCGTCCACGCCCAGCGCGGTGCTCTCGATGCGGCTGTGGTTGATCCCCACCAACGCCGACCAGTGTTCGCCCAGCTTGATCAGGTCGCCGATCAGGAAGTTGTCGTTGCGCGCGCGGCCGGCGTAATAGCTCGCGTCGGCGGGCACGGCCGGCCAGGCAGGCTCGGGCACGTGCGTGGGTCGGTCAAAACCGTTGGGGCCGAGATAGCCGGTGTTGGGGCTGTAGCGCGTGCTCCACTGGCGGTCGGAAAAGCCGTAATAGCCCGCGGTGACCTTGTGCTCGAGCGGGCCGGTGCTGAACGACAGATCGGCCAGCGCCTGCGTCGCCTGCGACTCGGTGCGGGTCTCGCCCGAGTGGATGCGGATCTGGTAATACTCGGTCGGCGAGCGCACCGAGTTCATCGTATGGTCCTGCTTGGGCCGGTCCTGCCGGTCACGCAGATGCGCGAAGCGCAGCGTCAGATGGTCGCTGGCTTCGTAGATCGCCCGCGCCGACCATTTGCGGCTTTCGATGCGGTCCTCGATCCACGGCTGCGACCAGTTCTTGCTGGCGTCGGGCGCCTTGATGCGCGGCACGCCTTCGCGAAAGGTCCAGTAGGCCGTCGGCGCATCCATGCGGTAGTCGCTGTACGAGGCGTTGAGTTCGAGCGTGAGCCGGTCGGTCGGGCGCAGATCCAGCGCCGCGCTGACCAGGCTGCGGTCGATCTTCTGGTCGTCGACGGCCGTCTCGCCGTTCTGCCGCACCACGTTGAGCCGGTAACCGACCCGGCCGCCCGCATCGACCGGGCCGGCGAAGTCGCCGTGCACGTAATACTGGCTGCCGCCGTAGTTGCCCAGCGTCACGCTGTTCAGGCGGTCGGCGGTCGGCCGCTTGGACACGTAGTTCACCATGCCGCCCGGCGAGGCCGCGCCGAAAAGAAAGCCCGACAGGCCGCTCAGCACTTCGACGCGCTCCTTGTCCTCGAGCGAGGTCGCAAAGCCGAAGGCGCGCCGCAAGCCGTCCTCGGCGCGGTCATAGCTCGAGAAGCCGCGGATCTTCACCATCGGCGCCCAGCCGGTGCCTTGCGGCGTCTGCGACACGGTGCTGGGATTGACGCGGTAGACGTCGTCCGGCGATTGCGCCTGGATATTGGCCATCAAGGCCTGCGGCACCACGGTGAACGCATAGGGCGTCTCGCGCAGCGGCAGGCTGCCCAGCGCGCCGACCGACGAAGCCGTGCGGGCGCGGTAGCCCTGCTCGGCGCTGCCTTCGTCCTGCAGCGGCCGCAGGCTGGCCTGCACCAGCGCGGCCGGCATCACCGGCACGCCGCCCGAGGCGGCCGGCGCGGGGCGCAGCGTATAGGCGCCATTGCTCAGCGCCTGGGCCTGTACACCGGTGCCGGCCAGCAGCGCCGCCAGGGCCTGGTCCCAGCGGTAGACACCGGCCAGGCCGGGGCTGTGCCGGTCTTGCACCAGCGCGGGGTCGTACGAGAAGGTCACGCCGCTGCTGCGCCCGAGGCTGGCGATGGCTTGCGCCAGCGGACCGGCCGCGATGTCGTAGCGTCGGGCGTCGGCTTGCCGGGCGTCGCTACGCCGGGCGTCGGCACCCGGGACGGCGGCACCGCCCGGCTGGGCCTGCGCAGGGACCATAGCGGTCAACAGCAGGGCCGTGGCGCCGGCCAGCAGCCGGGGCAGGCAGGCCGCGCGGCGCGGCAGATTGCCGGCGCGGCTGCGCGCGGCAAGATCGTTAGGGACGGACATCGGAAGGTTCTCGCAGGGCGTGGGCGCGACGGGAGCGTTGCGCTTCTTCCTCATATGTCGGGCGAAACCGGCAATCCCCTCACTGCGGCGCGATATTTGTTGGCTGCGCTGTGCTGGGCGTGTCTGCGATGAGCACCTCCGCGGCTCGAGTCCGGTCTGGCGGGATGCCGTCCCGGGCGGCTCAAGTGCGGACTTGCGGTAGCACGCGCAATAGATAACGGGTGTGCCGTTCGATGCGCACCGGCTGGGTCAGCGCCAGCGTCTGCAGCGCGTGCTCGATATCATCGACGTGGAACACGCCCGATACCCGCAGTCCGGCCACTCGCGCATCGCACAGGATGCGGCCGAAGCGATAGCGCTCGAACTCGCTCAGCAGCTCGGCCATCCGGACGTCCTGGCAGGCCAGCGCGCCGCGATACCAATCGTCGGCGGCAAAGCCCTGTTGCGGCGCCGCGGCGGTGGCGTCGGCCAGCAGCCAGCGGCTTTCGCCGGCCCGCACCTCGGTGGGCGAGCCGCCGCGTCGTGGATGCAAGGCCACCGCGCCTTCCTGCACGCCGACCCGCGCGCCGGTGTCGTCGAGCCGCACCACGAAGCGCGTGCCCAGCGCCTGGATCTTGCCGAACGGCGTGTGCAACCAGAACGGCCGGCGCGGCTGCCAGCCGGGGTCCGCGCCGGTCTCGATCAGCGCCTCGCCGCGGTGCAGCGTCAGCACGCGTTGCTCGCCGCGCAGGTCGCTGCTGGCCGCGCTGTCGGTATTGAGCGCCAGCAGCGTGCCGTCGGCCAGCTGCCAGCTGCCGCGCATCCCGGTGGCGGTGCTGTACTGCGCGATCAGCCGCTGCCATGGCGTGTGCCGATAGCTGCCCCAGCCGGCACCCAGCAGCACGGCACCGCTGGCCAGCAGGCGCAGCGTGCGCCGCCGCGCGGCGACCTGGCGTTGCTGCTGCGCGGCATCGAGCGTGTCGCGCGCCAGCGCGGGCGGCAGCGCCGCGATATCGCCACGCAGGCTGCTGATCCGCGCCCACGCCAACGCGTGATCGGGACTGCGCGCCAGCCACCGGTCGAATGCCGCGCGGGTGGCGGCCGGCGGCGTCTCGTCGAGCTTGAGCGCCCAATCGATGGCGGCCTCGACGGCCCGCTCCGGCAGGCGCTCGTAGGATATCGTCGTCGGGCCGGTCATCGGGTCGCTCAGCTTTCGAAGTGCACGGCGTAGCAGGCGCGTAGCGCCTTGGCGACATGGCGTTCGGCAGTCGCCAGCGAAATGCCGAGCCGCTCGGCGATGCGCGGGCAGCTCAGCCCTTCCAGGTGATTGAGCAGGAAGGCCTCGCGCACCGCCGGCCTGAGCCGGTCGAGCGCCGCATCGACCGCGGTCAGCGTCTCGAGGATCAGCGCCCGTTGCTCGGGCGACATCACCACGGCCTGCGGCTGGGCGGCAAGGCTGTCGAGCCAGGCCTGCTCGAGTTCGCGCCGGCGCCAGTGGTCGATCACCACGCGTTGCGCCACGGTCGTCAGAAAGGCACGCGGTTCGGCCGCCCGGATCGGCTGGCGCCGCATCAGGATCCGCGCATAGACGTCATGGGCCAGGTCCGCCGCGTCGGCGGCGTTGCCGAGCTTGCGTTGCAGCGTGGCACGCAGCCAGCCGTGATGGCTGCAATAGAGCTGTTCGACCTCTTGTTGCAGAGGGCAGGGGGCGGCGGGCGCGGCGTCCATGGCAGGCTGGCGACGAGAGCGGCCGCCAAGCACGGCCATGGTTGAGAACGATTCTTATTTTATTTCATTTGGTGATGAATCGGCAATGCTGCCGAGAATTGCCCGCGTCTACGCCGCGCCGCGTCGGCGCCGGGTGGTTGCCCGCCCAGGCCAATGCACCGCCAGCCACTCATTTGGACACATCACGCGACGCGTCGAGACACGCCGCGCGGTGATCGCGGCTACACTCCACCAACTGCTTCGGATCCGCCGGTTGATTTTCAATCGCCGCGCCCAGGTGGGCCGCGCGCGAGGTTCGGCGAGGCGACTCAGGAGCATCATGTTCATCAAGAGCCAGAAGATCGCCGCGGCTCATGTCTCGTTATTTCTCCGGCAGACCAGTTCCGGCTACCGCTGGGAGCTCCAGATACTCGCGGATTCCGCGGCCGAACACAGCGTCGAGCAGTCGGCCATCACCCATACATCGCCCAGCGAAGCACTGAATGCCGGTTTCGAACGCTTCGAGGCGGCGTTGCGGGCGCTGAACAGTACCCGCTGACCCACTCAATCTTTCTGCAGGATGGCGTGCACGCGTTGCGCCAGCACGTCGATGGAAAACGGCTTGGCCAGGATCTCGGCGTGCGCCAGCACGCCGGTGGGCTCGGCCCGGACCGCTGCGTTGCCGGTCATCATCAGCAGCTTCAGGCCGGGAAAGCGTGATGCCGCGTATTCGGCCAGTTGGCGGCCGTTGGTGCCGCCGGGCAGGCCGATGTCGGTGATCAGCAGATGCACCGCGGCGCGGCGCTCGAGGATCGTGATGGCGCCTTGCGCGTCGCGGGCATCCTTGACCAGATAACCCAGGTGGCCCAGGCTTTCCTTGAGCAAGGGGCGGCTGACCTCGTCATCCTCGACGATCAGGATCGTATAGGCCTCGTCGGCGACCGGGCGCACGCTGGCGCCGGGCGCCTCGGGTTCGGCCGCGGCGTTGCTGTCGCGCGGCAGCAGCAGATTGAAGGTCGTGCCTTCGCCGAGCTGCGTGTGGATCGAGACATGGCCGCTCGATTGCTTGACGAAACCGTGCACCATCGACAGGCCCAGTCCGGTGCCCTCGCCGATCAGCTTGGTGGTATAGAACGGCTCGAACACATGCGCCAGCACATCGTCCGGTATCCCGGTGCCGGTGTCGCAGACGCTGATCTTGACGTACTGGCCGGGCGTCACGTCGGCATAGCGTGCCTGATAGCTCTCGTCCAGTACGACGTTCTCGCTCTTGATGACGATCAAGCCGCCCTGCGGCATCGCATCGCGGGCATTGATGACCAGGTTCAGCAGCGCATTCTCGAGCTGGTTCGAATCGGTGTGGGACGGCCAGAGGTCGACCGCCAGGTCGTAATCGATACGGATCTGTTCGTCGACGGTCTTCTCGAGCAGCGTGCGGCAACTGACGATCAGCGCATTGACGTCCACGCTGCGGTTCTGCAGGACCTGGCGGCGCGAGAAGGCCAGCAGCCGCTGGGTCAGCGAGGCGGCGCGCGACACCGCCTGCTGCGCGATATCGATGTAGCGCAGGCACTTGGCGCTGGGCTGGCCGCTCTCTAGCGCCTTGCTCAGCAGCGCATGCGCACTCATCACGCTCTGCAGCATGTTGTTGAAGTCATGGGCGATGCCCCCGGTCAACTGGCCGATCGAGTCCATCTTCTGGATCTGGTTCAGCGAGTGCAGCGTGGCATCGTGGTCGGCCTGCATGGACTGCTGCTGGCTCAGGTCCTGCATGCAATGCAGGTAACCCGCCACCGCGCCGTCTTCGAGCAAAGGCGTGATCGACGCGAGGATATGTACGTGGCTGCCATCGGCGCGCACCACGATGGCGCGCGTGTCGCGCAGCGGCTCGCCTCGTTGCAGCGTGTCGGCCAGCGGGCCTTGGTGCAGATCGATCGCCACGCCGCTGCCGTCCAGCAGGCGGCAGGCGCCCGCGGGGGCCGCCGCGCCGGCCGCTTCGGCAGGGCCGCTCCACATCGACGTGGCCGCTGCGTTGTGGGCCAACACGTGTCCCGCTGCGTCGCATACATAAGCGGCAACCGGCAGGCTGTCGAGGACGGCGGCGCTCAGATGGCGGGTCCAGTCGAAAGGCCGGTGGCGAGCTTTGACGCTTTCTTGCATAGGCGCGGGGTGCGTTCGGGGAGGGCGGAACGTTGGGGGCTGCTAATCATAGCTTGGTGTTCGCTTTAGTTCATCCCGGGCAAAACGCCGCCAGACGCCCGGTCTCGCGTCAGTGCCGCAAGCCGGCATGACGGCGATAGAATTTGCCGTTCCAACAGCGACGACGAGAACAAACATGAGACAGGCGCTATTCAAACTGGGCATCGGCATGGCGATGGTCGTGCAGGCCGCCGGCTCGCTGGCCGCGGCGCCGGCCGGCAACGCCGCGCCGCGCGACGAGTTCTTCTGGCTCGGCGAGATCAACAAGGCCACCACCGTCATCAACGCCGAGCAAGGCCTGCTCGATCGGGCGATGGTGCCGCGGCTGGCCGCCGGCGTGCGGCAGGTGCTGGACGACGGCGCCGCGCAAGGCGCCAAGCGCCCGAGCACCGTCATCACCTTCGAGCCGCTGTTGATCAAGGCCGCCGGCGAGGACATCACGCTGCTGCATGCGGGCCGCTCGAGCCAGGACATGCACGCCACGTATCGGGCCGCCATGCTGCGCGACAAGCTGCTGGCGCTGGCCGATCAATTGCATCGCACCAGCACCACGCTGGTGGCGCTGGCCGGCCACCACATCGATACGGTGGTGCCCAACTACACTAATGGCGTGGCCGCGCAACCCAACAGCTATGGCCACTACCTGCTCGGCCACGCGGCCGGCCTGCAGCGCGATGCCCAACGCATCCGCCAGGCCTACGAACGCATCGATCGTTCGCCGATGGGCACCACGGTGCTCAACGGCACCAGCTGGCCGCTGGACCGCCAGCGCATGGCGGGTTACCTCGGTTTTGGCGGCCTGGTCGAGAACGCCTACGATGCCTCGCAGATCGCCGCGATGGACCAGCCGGTCGAGGTCGCCGGCATCGTCACGGCCATCGCGCTGCATGCCGGCAACTTCGTCGAGGACGTGCTGACGCAATATGCGCAGCCGCGCCCGTGGATCCTGCTCGAGGAGGGCGGCGGCAATACCTATGTGTCGAGCGCGATGCCGCAGAAGCGCAATCCCGGCCTGCTCAACAACACCCGCAGCGATGCGTCGACCGCGATCACGCTGGCGATGGGGCCGATCCTGCAGACCCACAACATCACGCCGGGCATGCCCGACCCGAAGGACGTCAAGCAGAATGCCGCGATGGTCGATGCCGGCATTGCGGTGCTGCAGCGCTGGGACCGCGTGCTCAAGGCGCTGGTCATCAATCCCGCGCGCGCGCTCGAAGAGCTCAACAGCGACTGGACCGCGTCGCAGGAGCTCGCCGACGTGCTGATGCGCGAGCATGGCCTGCCGTTCCGGGTCGGCCATCACTTCGCGTCCGAGGTGGTGTCGTATGCACGCCAGCACGGGCTGTATCCGCTGGACTTCCCATACCAGGAAGCGCAGCGCATCTACGCCGAGACGGTAAAGGGATCGAAATACGCGCCGGCGCTGCCGATGAGCGAAGCGCAATTCAAGGCAACGCTCGATCCGCGCACCATCATCGCGCAACGGGCGACCTCGGGCGGGCCGCAGCCGGCCGAGATGAAACGCATGCTGCAGGCCGCCAGCCAGCAACTGGCCGCCGATGCCGAGTGGGTCCAGGCCCGGCGCGCCCACATCGACAAGGCCCTGGCCGGCCTGGATCAGGATTTCGCCAAATTGCTGCCCCAATAACCACGACGATGGGCGCGCGGCGCGCCCCGGCGATGCCGGCGAGGGAAGCGGAGATACTCTCGCAAACCCGTGCCGGCACGCCACGCTCGGGATTTTGTGGTAGGAAAATATCGCCCTGCGTGTTACACTGACGGTCTGCGTAGGAAAGAACCTGCCCGGTTTTTTCCTCTTCCCTTCTCAGCGATTCTGTCGCCGTTGTCTGGCGATATCCGGTGCCCGCTTTATCTGGGGCGCGCTTCGTTTTCCGCGAAACCGCTTTCAGATCTCGTGCCGGAGAGCATCGAGTCTACCGATAGACAGCGCCTGCTTGTGCTGTTGACCTCCGATTTTGTTGGCAAACCTTTTGGCTTTGCGCCGGCATCAAAGAGATCCTCTGTCTTGTTGCTTCCTTGCACGATGTGCCAGGTATTGTCATTGCCGCGATGTCGGGCAGTGGGCGGCAGGCCGTGCCGCCGCCGGAAACACCGCTGAGAATTAATGGGCTCACGCAAGACCGCCTGGTCTTGCGCACAGAAGGAGAAAGTCATGGCTAAAGAAGAACTGATCGAAATGCGTGGCATCGTGGACGAAGTGTTGCCCGATTCGCGTTTTCGCGTGACCCTGCAAAATGGCCACCAGTTGACCGCCTACGCCGGCGGCAAGATGCGCAAGCACCACATTCGTGTGTTGGCGGGTGACGACGTTTCGCTCGAAATGTCGCCGTACGACCTCAGCAAGGGCCGTATCACCTTCCGTCACCTCAAAGAGCGCGCCCCTGCGCGCCCGGCTGCCACGTATCGCCGCTGAGCGGCAGCTTAATTTGAAACAGAGGTTGCCGTGCGCCCGCTTGTGGCGCACAGTGGCCTTGGCCCGTTCGGCCGCGCCGACCGATTTGGAAAGCGCGGACCTGGCTGGCCTGCTCTGAGCAATATGCTCAACTCTCAAGGAAATAGTTTGAAGACAGAAACCGGTATTGTGAAGTGGTTCAACAACGACAAGGGCTTCGGGTTCATCATGCCCGAGCACGGCGGCAAGGACCTCTTCGCCCATTACTCGGAAATTCAAGGCAGCGGCCACAAGTCGCTCGAAGAAAACCAGCGCGTGTCCTACACGGTCACGCAGGGCGCCAAGGGCCCCCAGGCATCGAACATCACGGTGCTCTGAGCCTGCCCAGGCCGCAAAAAAACCACCGCGAGGTGGTTTTTTTTCGCCCGCCGTTTTCGCGACGGATCACCGGCCAGGCCTTATGCGTGCTCGACGTGATGAATATCCTGCGAGCGGAACCGGAATACCGTCGGTGTCTGTGTCACGGCGCCGCGCGGTTTATGCGGCACGACGTCGCTGGTATAGGTGGTGCAGCCGAACAGCGGTATCGCCAGTTTGACGACGGCCTTGACGGGCGGGCCGCCATCGGCCGGGCGCAGCGTGACACGGTCGCCACTGCGAATGGACAGGCTCGGCAGGGCTTGCCGGGCGGGACGTTGGATCAGTTGATCAGGAAAAATGTTCTTCATGGTGTCGCTTTATTCTTGTGCGCGCGATGCCGGCTTCGCCAGATTGGGGCGGCAGACGGACTCGAGCGTTGATAGGTCGCCCTCGGCCTGTCGGGCTGGGCGGATCAGGGCATGACGCCACGGGGCGCATGCCGGCTTGAACGCCTGGGCGTTCGGAGGGTTGCTGTGACGCCGCGGCGTCCTGCGGGTGCTCGAACGACAAACCGTTCGAGGAAGGATCACGCGTATCTATGCGCCTGATCGTGACGAAAGTGCCGCCTGCGGGAGTTACCTGTCGCGGTTTCCGGCATCGAGATCGTCCGGGCCGCTAGGCTGGTGGTCCGTGGGTGGGGACCACTGGGTAATAGATTCTGTGGCAGGCCTCATCCGATCGGTGGGTGTGCGATCGTCGTTGTCAGGCCAGGCAGTGCAGCGAAGGTTGGCTTAAATTTGTTGGGTTTTTATAAGCCAATCACGGATTTTCGCTTAAATCGACGTGATGTGTCAATAAAAATCGTCAAATCCGATGCAGGGCTGCCGCGCCGGATGCAAAGACGCGCAATCACGGTCCTTGTACGTGCCGCAGCCACCAGGGTGCCAGCCAGCCGATCGCACCGCCGATCAACGCCAGCATCGCGCCGGTCGCCAGCGAGCCGGTCAGCCAGGCGCCCGCCAATCCGGCGGCCAGCGCGCCGCACAGAAACTGATGGAGCGCGGCGCGCTTGAACGCTTTCGGCTCGAACTCGGGCGCGGCGATCAGGCCCAGCAGCAAGCCGATGATCGCGGCGGCCACCGGCGCGGTCCAGTCGCCCTTGCCGGCGATCAGGCCAAGCACCCCGAACAGCACGGCGCCACCCAGCCCGCACAGCAACGACACCTTCAGTGCTTTCATCGAGTTTGGTGGGGCGCAGGCAAAACCGCATTGTAGGCACGCCAGCGCGTGTCAGCGAGGCCAGGCACACAGCTGGCACAAGTCATCGGGCAGCGTGACGTGGATCATGAGGCCGGCACGCGCCGCTGCAAGCGCGGCAGCAGCACCGCCCTCAGTCGACCATCTGCGTCAGCGTGCCCTCGAGCAGCTTCTGATAATGGATCGACGGCAGCTCGATCAGCGGCTGGCGATAGCGGCTCCACATGCCTCGGTCCTCGCTGGTATGGAACACCTGGGCGGCCGGCATCGCCAGCCATGACGGCACCTCCAGCCACAGCCGCAGCAGATGGCGACGGTTCTCGAGCTCGGGCGCGTCCTGGTAGTCGGTGCGGCCATGCACCATCATGCGGTTGTTGAGGAACTGGATGTCGCCTTCCTTGAAACCCATGTCCAGGTACAGCTCGGGCGACGCGGCCACCTTGCGCACGCGATAGAGCGCCTCGGACTCGAGCTCGCTGAACGGCACCTGCTGGCTTTTCTCGGCCAGCCGCGCATAGCCGGTCGGCAGGTAGCAACTGACCTCGCCGTCCTGCTCATGGAAGAACGGCACGCGGTGCTCGCTGAACGTGCGGGTGGCGCGCCGGCCGTCCTCGTCGGTGCGCTTGAGGTACAGGCCGCGCGCCAGCGCGGCCAGCAGCTCGGGGTGCTGCTCGGCCATCACGTTGTGCACCGACAGCGCGCTGGCGATGCGGCTGTCGCCGCCGGACAGCGCCGAACGCAGGCACATCAGGCCGATCACATCGCACGAGTCGGTGTGCATCAGCTGGCCGCCGCCCTTGCGATAGCCACGCGACTTGGGCTCGTAATCGCTCACGTCCATCACGTGGCCGAGGATGTCGCCCAGATAGGACTGCGTCATCGGCGTGCCGATGTACGAGCCCAGGCCGAAGTAGATCCGCGTCATGTCATCGTCGGAGTACTTCTCGCGCGGCAGGCCGCGCAGCATCAGGAAACCGCGGCCGCTGCGCAGCCGTGCCGGCAGGCCGCGCATCAGCGCGCCGACGCGGTCCAGCGGAAAGGTCGCCGGCGTGATGTCGGGAAAGTCGAGTTCGGGCAGCGACAGCAGGTGTTGCAGTGCCTGGTCGATCTCGCGCAGCTCGTCGTCCGACAGCACGTGCAGACCTTCCTTCATCCAGTCGATCTCGGGGCCTTTCCAGACACCGGGGCCTTCGAGTTGGGTACCGATCAAGCTCATGATGGTGTTCTCCTGATGACGCTGTGGGGGTCAGGCGCGCACGCTTTGCGCGCAGGCCAGGTCAGGGGCCGGCGCGTCGGCCGGTCCGGGGTGTTGGTAGATCGCGCCGCTGTCGACCAGCTCGGCGTAGCGCGCCTCGCCCAGCAACTGCTGCAGGCACTCGGCGCTGTGCTCGCCCATGCGCGGCGCGCGCCGGCGGAACTGGCCGGGCGAACCCGACAGGCGCGGCACGATGTTGTGCATCGGCATGCGGCCGATGTCCTCGTCGGGCAGCGTCACCAGGCTCTCGCGCTCGCTGACGTAATCGTCCTGCACCAGCTGCGAGGCATCGTAGACCGGGCCGACCGTCACGTCGGCGGCTTCGAACAGCCGCAGGTTGTCGGCCAGCGTGTGCTGCGCGACGAAGCCGCCGACGATGCGGTCGACCTCGTCGACGTGCTTGAGGCGCGCGGCCACGGTGGCATAGCGCGGATCGTCGATCATGTCCTCGCGGCCGATGGTGCGGAACAGCCGCGCCGCCATGCTGGCGGTCGATGTCGACACGCAGACCCACAGGCCGTCGCTGCTGCGATAGGTGTTGCGCGGCGCGGTGGTGCTCGAGCGGCTGCCGGTGCGCTCCTTGACCTTGCCGGTGATCTGGTAGGCCGCCGCCTGCGGTCCCAGCAGCGAGATCATCGGCTCGAACAGCGACAGGTCGATCACCTGGCCGCCGCCGCCGTTCTGGCGCAGATGCCACAGCGCGATCATCGTGGCGTTGGCGCCGTACAGGCCGGCCGCCATGTCGCCCAGAAAGAACGGCGGCAGCACCGGTTCGCGGTCGGCGAAGCCGTTCATCGCGGCAAAGCCCGAGTAGCCTTCGACCAGCGTGCCGAAGCCGGGCTTGCGCTGGTACGGGCCGGTCTGGCCCCAGCCGGAGATTCGCACGATCACCAGGTCGGGATTGAGCGCGTGCAGCACTTGCGGGCCCAGGCCGATCTCTTCGAGCACGCCGGGGCGGAAACTCTCGATCAGCACATCGGCCGATTCGGCCAGCGCCTTGATCACGCCGATCGCGTCGGGATGGCGAAAGTCGATGCAGACGCTGCGCTTGTTGCGCGCATACACCTTCCAGAAGGTCTCGACGCCGCCAGCCTGGAACGCGCGCAGCGTGTCGCCGGCGCGCGGCTCGACCTTGACCACGTCGGCGCCGAAGTCGGCCAGTTGCAGGCTCAGCATGTTGCCGGCCACCAGGCGCGACAGGTCCACCACGCGCAGGCCGCGTAGCGGACCGGTGGCGTCCGGCGCGAACGACTTGTCGTGCAGCGTGTGGGACGGGGAGGGCGTCGGGGTTTGTGTCGGGTTATGCGTCATGCCTTGCCTGTCCTTGCTTGGAAATCTGCGGCGTCCGCCGCCGCGCTGGCCGGGCGAGCCGCGGCGCCGCCAGTGCCGGACCGGGTTGCGGTCTGCGGCACGGTCAGCGCCAGCAGTTCGCTGATGTCGGTGCATCGTTCGAGGCCGCGCACGCCGTCGACGATGCGCGCCGTGGCCGCCTCGCGCAACACCGGCGTGGCCATGTGCGTGAATTTCTGTTCGAGCCCGGCGTCGCTCAGGCGCCGCTGCGGTTCGCCGGGCGGTTCATCGACCTGCGCCGACAGCTCGCGGCCGTCCTTGAGCGTGACGCGCAGCCGGGCCGGCCGCAGGCCGGGGTAACGCGCCTCGCAGTCGGCATCGACGGTGGTGATGATGCGCGCGCACAGCGCCGCGATGGCCGGGTCGGCGCGTTCGCTATCGGAGAATTCGGCCGGGCTGACCCGGCCGCGCATCAATGCCACGGCCAGCACGTAGGGCATGCTCATCTGCGCGGTGGTCATCTCGCTCCAGCCGGGCGTGCCGTGCGCGGCGGCGACCGCGTAGGTGCCGACGTGGATGGCCGCGACGTCGTCCGCCGTGAAGCCGTGCGCGTCGCGCAGCGCCAGCAGCATCTCGATCGGGCCGTGGATGTGGCGGCAGCTGGCGTAGGGCTTGATATAGCACTGCGTCACAAGGAAGCTGTCCGGATGGCCGCCGGCGTCGAGCAATGCCAGGCCGCTGTAGTCGTGGTCCGGCAGGTCGCCGCCCGCATGCGAATGAAAATAGCCATTGGCTGACTCGAGCGCGTTGGGCGGTCCGACCAGCCCTTGCGCGGCCAGCAGCGCGGCGAACAGGCCTTCGCGGGCGCCCAGCCCGCCATGCAGGCGCTTGACGTCGCCGCCGTCCAGAAACGTGAACAGGCCGGCCGACGAGCTTGCCGCGATGCCGAGCGCACTTTCCATCTGCGCGGCATCCAGCGCCAGCAGCCTGCCGGCTGCCGCGGCCGCCGCGAACACGCCCGCCGCCGAAGTCGGATGGAAGCCGCGCCAGCGTGCGCGCGGATGGGTTGCCGCGGTGATGCGGCAGGCCACCTCGTAGCCGGCCACCACGGCGGTCAGCACCTCCGGGCCGGATTTGTGCAGGTGCGCACCCAGCAGCAGCGCCGCGGGCACCACCACGCAGCCTGGATGCATCATGCCGGGCCGGTAGCCGTCGTCGAGTTCGAGCCCGTGGGCGGCAGTGCCCATCAGATGAGCAGCGGCCAGCAGTCCCAATCCCTGCACGTTGCTGCCCGGCACCAGGCCGGGCCGGTCGGCACGTGTTTCGCCGGCCCAGTCGAGCGTCGCGGCCACCGTGGTGGTGGCGCTCTGGTCCGCGCCGGCGATGGCGGCGCCGAGCGTGTCGAGCAGATGCCGACGCGCATGCAAGCGGGTCTCGGTGTCGAGATGGCGCCACTCCAGCCCCGCGGCCAGATGGGCGCAGGCCTTGGTCGGCGGCAATGCCGCCGCGCTGACGCGCAACTCGGATAAGGTCTGGCTGGCCATCGTCTGCTCCTTATTGACCTAATGATATCATTATATCTCTGGGGTCGAGCAAGAGCGGCGTTGGTGTTGATGGGTCGCAGCGTGGGTGCGCGGCGCCGTCGCGCAGCGGCGCGTTGCAGGGCGTTGCTGGAAATGGAGCGGCAGGGCCAGCCCTGCCGCGGATCGCGCTCAGGTCGCCTGGCGATCCATGCTGATGCGGTAGGTGAAGCGCTGGCCCGGGTGCACGTTGATGGTCACCTCGAACGGCTCGTTCTCTTCGCCGTAATAGCGGCGCACGATGCGCAGCCCGGGCGAACCGGGTTCGGCCTGCAGCACCTCGGCCTGCCGCGCGTCGAGTGCGATGGCCTCGAGCTCCTGCTCGATGCGCACCACCTGCAGGCCATGCTTGGCGCTGATCAGCGAATAGAACGGCGCGTCGTAGCGCGACTTGCGTGTCAGCACGTCGTCGTAGGGCGCGCGGATGTACATCGTCGCGTAGGCGAAGGCGCGGTACGGGCCGGACGCCGACTGGTTCTGGCCGACGATGGTGCGCCACTTCTGGCCCGGCGCGCACTTGAGCAGCGCGCGGTCGGCATCGCTGGCGATGTGTTCGCCACGTTGTTCGACCAGAAAGCTGGTCTTCTCGCCTTCATATTGCAGCACGTCCTTGAGCGAACGCATCGCCACCAGGTAGCTGGTGCGCACTTCACGCGCCTCGACGCGGGTGCCGACGCCATGCAGCGTCGACACCAGGCCCATCGCCGACAGGCGCTTGAGGGCCTCGCGGATGGTGGTGCGGCTGACCTCGAAACGCTCGATCAGCTCGGCCTCGCGCGGCAGCAGCGTGCCGGTCGGATAGCGGCCGGCGCCGATCTCGCGAGCGAGGGTGTCGGTGACGATGAGATAGCGGGCCCGGCCCGGGGCCGATGCGCCGTTGGATGAGGCCATGCGTTCAGTCCTGTAGCGATTGCGGCGATTCTACTGCATCGCCGCGCTGCCTTGACCGGCAGTCATCACGATCTCATAATGACATCATTATCTCATCGGCAGGCGTTCGGTGAGTGCGCCTCACAGCGACAGCCAGAGTTCGACATCCGGGGCGCGCGAGCCCACACCAACAAGAGCCGCGCGCCTGCTTCCTCAAACGCAAGGAGAACGACGATGACACGCAACACGCGCGCGGTCCGGCCCGGCATCAGCCGGCGCAGGGCGATCTGGGGGACAGTGGCGGCGGCGCTGGCCGGTCTGTCGATGGCAGCGCCGTGGGCGCCCGCGCTGGCAGCCGGCGCCGCCGACTGGCCCAAGAAGCCGCTGCGCATCGTCGTGCCGTTCTCGCCGGGCGGCAGCAACGATCACATCGCACGCAAGCTGGCGCAGTCGCTGACCGAATCGCTGGGCCAGAGCGTGGTGGTCGAAAACCGCGGCGGCGCGGCCGGCGTGGTCGGCTCGGCGATGGTCGCCAAGGCCGCCCCTGACGGCCACACCTATCTGTTCGTGTCGGCCACGCTGGCCACCAGCGCGGCGACGCAGAACCCGCCCTACGACACGCTCAAGGCCTTCGACGCGGTCGGCCGCGTGGCCGAGGCGCCGTTCGTCATGCTGACGCGGGCCGACTTTCCGGCCAAGACCCTGCCCGAGCTGGTCAGCTACGCCAAGCAGCATCCCGGCCAGATCAACTATGGCACCACCGGCGCCGGCGACAGCGGCCACATCCTGACCGAGTTGTTCAGCACCCAGGCCGGCATCAAGATGCAGCAGGTCGGCTACCAGGGCATGGGGCCGGCGCAGATGGACCTGGTGGCGGGGCGGCTGGACTTCATGATCACGACGCTGGCGTCGATCGGCGACACACCGGCGGCCAAGCTGCCCAAGCTGGCCTTCACCGGCGGCAAGCGCGAGGCGGGCCATGACGCGGTGCCGACCGTGCGCGAGGCGACCGGGCTGGATTACGAGGTCAATGTCTGGTGGGGGCTGTTCGCGCCCAGCGGCACGCCCGACCCGATCCTGGATCGCATGAACCAGGAAGTCTCGCGCATCGTCGCGCAGCCGGACTTCAAGAAGTTCCTGGCCGAGGTCGGCGCGCGCTCGTCGCCGTCGAGCCGCGAGGAACTGACCGCCCAGCTGCGTCAGGACGTCGAAGTGTTCACCAAGACCGCCAAGCAAAGCGGCATCAACATCGCCGCCAAGTAAGCGCGGCACGGCCGCCGGCGCGCCCGACGCGTCGCGGCCCTCATCGAGGATCAGCAGCATGCCAGTGTGGGACCAGTATCTGTCGCAGGCCGATCGGGACGTCATCTCGCGCGCCAGGTTCGGCCGCCGGATGGGCTTCGGCGAGCGGCCGGCGATCATCGTCATCGACGTGCAGCGTTTCATGATCGGCGATCCGGCCGCGCCGCAGGACTGGCCGTCCAACAGCGGCGCGGGCGGCCACGCGGCGATCGCGCCGATCCAGGCCGTGCTGCGGGCGGCGCGGGCGCAGCAGGTGCCGTGCTTCTTCGCGGCCTTCGAGCTCGATCCGGCCGGCAAGGACATGGGCGTCTATCGCCGCAAGCGCGATCTGCTCGAGATCGACCACTGGTGCCTGGCAGGCTCGACCGGCGCGCAGATACTGCCCGAGATGGAAGTGCAGCCGCAGGACATCGTGTTCGTCAAGAAAAAGCCCAGCGGCTTCTTTGGCACGCCGCTGCTGGCCTACCTGGTCGAACGGCAGATCGACACCGTCATCATCGTCGGCGGCTCGACCAGCAACTGCGTGCGCGCGACGGTCTTCGACGCGTCCTCGTACAACTTTCGCACCATCGTGGTCGGCGACGGCGTGTTCGACCGCATCCCGATCTCGCATGCGCTGTCGCTATTCGACATGGACCGGCAGTTCGCCGACGTGGTCGACAGCGCCGAGGTGGTGCAGTACCTGGCCGGGCTGCCAGGCGCCGGCAATTAGCCGTCCAGCGCCGGCAACGCCATCAGCATCAGCGGCACGTGCTGCTGCGAGCCATAGACATCCGAATCGCCCAGGTCGCCCGAGCCCACGCGCCGCGGCATCGTGACCTTGATCGAGTGCACGGTGGGGTACGGGATGATCGATACGTCGGCGGCGTCGACGCGGTAGGCGGCGGCGATGGGCTCGGCCTGCAGCGCCTTGCTGTCGATGATGCGTTGATAGTCCTCTCGGGTCTTGAAGACCACGTCCAGCGTCAACACGAAGGCGCCGGCGTTCTTCGAACGCAGCACCGTGGCGATGTCTGACAAACGGTTCATCGTGGTGACTCCTGCGTGCCGAGGTCGGCGAATTCGATCGGGAAGATTTCCAGCGGATCGTCCAGCTCCATCGCGTGCCAGACACTGAAGCGATAGGCCGGACCGACCGGGAAGTCGGACGGCGAGAAAGGCATGGCCAGGTTGCCGGCGCTGCACAGCCGGCCTTCGAACTCGGTGTGCATGGCGATGTAGCGGGCCTTGGCCAGCACCGCCAGCGCCTCGCGCTGGCTGGCCGCGACGACCTCCAGCAGCAGGCCGATCTCGTGCGGCGCCTGGTCGCGCTGCGGCTCGGCATCGCCCAGCACCGCGTCCAGTCCGTAGCGCCGCACCGTCAAGGTGTATTGGTCGGCCGACAGGCCCAGCGCGGCGGCCTCGGTGGCGGTGCGCGCATGGATCTGCTGCGTGAACGCGTCGATGCGCGAGATCAGGATCGGATCGCGGATGCCCGCCAGCATGATGGCGCGCCAGCCCGCATGGGCCACGCCTTCGAGCTTGACCGTGTAGCGTCCGGCCGGTGTAAAGCGGCTGCCGCGCACGCGCACGATGCGCTCGTCGACGGCGTCGTACTCGCAGTCGCGGGTGTCGACCAGGCCCGAGGGCTCGAGGAATTCGTAGGGCGAGGGGTTTTCGTACATGGTGTGCGCGGCGACCTTGGCGACCGTGCAGCGCTTGTCCGGATGGCCGGGCTCGACGGTGAACCAGTCAGGGCCCAGCGTGCCGATGATGCAGTCCTGGCCGGTCTTGGGCGAGGCGATGGTGGCGCCGCATTCGATGGTCTTGCCCAGGTGCCAGGCCAGCGCCGGATCGTAGCCGCGCATCACCGGGATCGCCGCGTAGATCGCGCTGTCGCTGCAGCGGCCGGCCAGCACCACGTTGGCGCCTTGTGCCAGGGCGTGCTGCAACGGCTCGGCGCCCATCATCGCGACGATGCGCTCGGCGTCGCGCACGGTCGCCTCGTCCAGCGGCAGCTCGGGCCACAGCCCGGCGATCCGTCCGGCGCGCAGCCGCTCGGCGATCAGCTCGCGTTCGGGTTCGGCGCCGATCACGGCCAGCCGGGCGCTCAGGCCTTCCTGCGCGATGATGCGCTCGACGATCTCGCGGGTCAGCTGCAGATGCGGCGTGCCGCCGCTGCCGCCGCAAGAGCCGATGATCAGCGGCACGTCATGCTTGCGGGCCGCCTTGAGCAGCAGGCGCAGGTCGCGCTCGATCGCCTCGGGCGACACATAGGGCTTGCCGGCGCCCAGGTAGTAGGGACCGGGGTCCATCGAGCCGGCGTCGGCGCCGATGAAATCGATGCCCAGGCTCATCGCGCGTTCGAGCGCGATCTCGGTGTAGCCGTAGCCGATGCAGGCGGTCGCCGCCAGCATGCGCAAGGGCCGCTCGGGCGGGCGGAGTGGGGCGTCTCGGTTCATTGTTCTGGTATCGACGAAGTGCGGCGGGCAGGCGCCGGGGTGCATCGATGCTATCACCGCGAGGGGTGCGCACCGCGCCGTCAGACCATAGGATTTCTATCATCCTATGGGGGTGGCGCTATCGTCTGCGCGCCGCTGCCGGTGGTCGCTGACCGGCGCCGTAGACCGTCGACGCGGCATCCAGAAAGGCCTGGATCAGTTGCAGCCGCGGCGACGAGCGCAGCCAGATCAGGCCGAACTGGCGCGGCTTGCACGGTGTCTTCAACGCGAAGCTGCTGATGTCCAGCTCGCCTTGCCAGTGGTCCCATGCGATCGGCACGATCGCCACGCCGAGGTTCTTGTGCACCAGCCGCGTGATCGCTTCGGTCGAGGCCAGCTCGAAGCGCTCGCGCGGCTCGATGCCGTTCTGGCGCAGGTAGGCGTCGATCTGCTGGCCGGCCCAGGTTTCCCGGTGATAACGGATGAAGGGCTCGCGCTGCAGCAGCAGGTGGGCGTCCTCGCCCTCGTGGCGGCGGGCGGCGATCATGACGAACGGCTCTTCGTCGAGCAGGCGCCACTGCATCACCTTGGACGGCGTGAACGACGGCGCCATCGCGATGGCGGCATCGAGTTCGCCGCGCTCGACCTTGGCGTGGAACTCGGACGACTGGCCGGCCACCACGTTGACGCGGATCTCGGGATATTGCGCATCGAGCGCCTCGAGGATGTCGGGCACCTTGGCGGCCAGCACGGTGTTGCCGGTGCCCACGCTCAGCTCACCCCGCAACTCGTTGGTATTGGCCAGCGCGGCCAGCGCGCCGACCTCGTCGAGGATCTGCTGCGAGGCGTCGAGAATGCGGTGGGCGGCCTGCGTCAGGTGCGCCACCTTGCCGGCGCGCCGCACCAGCCCGACGCCCAGCTCGGCCTCGAGCGCACGCACCTGCTGCGCCACCGCGCCGTGCGTCAGGTTCAGTCGCCGCGCGGCCTCGGCCATCGAGCCGTAGCGATGCACCGCCAGCAGCGTGGTCAGCAGTCGGGTGTTCATAAGCTAGGATAGCTATCATCTGATCGTACGCGCAAGCGCCCGATCGATCCCCGTCTGTCGCTACCATGGCTGCATCAAAGACAAGGGGAAACCGATGCGCAGCAAGTTGTTCGTGCCTGCTTCCAGGCCGGAGTTGTTCGAGAAGGCGCTCAAGAGCGCGGCCGACGCGATCTGCTTCGATCTCGAGGACGCGGTGCTGGAAGCCCGCAAGCAAGAGGCCCGCGACCTGCTGGCGCGCTTCTTCGACAGCGACACCTTCCATACGCTGCGCCAGGAAGGCCGCAAGTGCATCATGGTGCGTGTCAACGCGCTCGACACCGGCCATGTCGCCAACGACCTGGCGGCGGCCTGCGCGCATGGCGTCGACGTCATCAACATCCCCAAGGCCGAGACGGAACAAAGCCTGCTGCAGTTCGTGTCGATGCTGCAGGCGCAGGAAGCGCGCGTGACGCCGCGCGACGGCGCCGCCCTGAACGTCCGCGTGCTGGCCAACATCGAGACGCCCACCGCGCTGCTGAATGCAGCCGGGATCGCCGCCGCGCACGACAAGGTCTGGGGCCTGCAACTGGGCCTGGGCGACCTGTTCGAGCCGCTGGGCATCGCCCGCGACGACGCGCAGAACGTGCACGCGGTGATGTTCGGCATGCGCATCGCCGCCGGTGCGTCGGGCCGGATCGCCTATGACACCGCCTATACCCACGTGGCCAATGCGCAGGGCTATCGCGACGAGGCCTGGCGCGCGCGCCGGCTGGGCTATCTGGGCAAGACCTGCATCCACCCCAGCCAGGTCGCGCTGGCCAACGAAGTGTTCAGCCCGACCGAAGAAGAAAGGCAGTGGGCCGCCAAGGTGGTCGAGTCGGCCGACCAGAACGGCGTCAACGGCGCCTACATGCTCGAAGGCAAGATGATCGACGGCCCCTTCATCACCCGCGCCCGCGCGATCCTGGCGCAGTCGGCCGCCTGACTTCGCCGCATCGATCGCGGCATCTTCCGAACCCGAACCGTCAGCCACCTATGAACACTGATTTCCCCCTGTCCGGCATCAAGGTGCTGGACCTGAGCGCCTACATCGCCGGCCCCTATGGTTGCAACCTGCTGGCCGACCTGGGCGCCGAAGTCATCAAGATCGAGCCGCCCGAAGGCGACAACCTGCGCAAGTATCCGTCCACGCTGGCGGGCGAGAGCCGCGCGTTTCTGGGCGTCAATCGCGGCAAGCGCGGCCTGTGCGTCGACCTGAAGACGCCGGTCGGCCACACGCTGTTCCTCAAGCTGGCCGAGCAGGCCGACGTCATCGTGCACAACTTCCGGCCCTCGGTGCCGCCGCGGCTGGGCATCGACTATGACACGCTGGCGCAGTTGAATCCGCGGCTGGTGTATTGCTCGCTGACCGGCTACGGCCAGACCGGCCCGCTGGCCAATCGCGCCGGCTACGACCAGGTGCTGCAGGCCCGCACCGGCATCTGCGCCTCGCAGGGCAGCAGCGACGATCCGCGCATCGTCTATGGCTCGGTGGTCGATTACTACGGCGCCGCCATGCTGGCCAACGGCGTCACCGCGGCGCTGCTGCAGCGCGAACGCACTGGCCGGGGCCAGCACGTCGCCGTCTCGCTGCTGAGCAGCGCGCTGGCGATGCAGGCCGCGCGGCTGGTGGTCGCCGACGATGAGCCGCGCGACATCAACCGTGACATGCGCTCGGGCGGCATCACCGGCATCCATCCGACCCGCCGGGGACATCTGTACATCTCGGCCAACACGCCGCATTTCTGGGCCGCCTTGTGCAAGGCGATCGGCATGCCGCAGTGGATCGACGACGAGCGCTACGACAGCGTCAAGAAACGCGCCGCGCAGGCCGACGTGTTGATCCCGATGTTGCGCGAGGCGCTGATGCAGCGCACCGCCGACGATTGGGAAACGCTCTTCGGCCAGGAGGTGCCTTGCTCGGTGGTGCGCAGCCTCGAGGACGTGTTCGACGACGCGCAGGTGCAGCAGCAGGGCCTGATCGCCGAGCACGAGCATCCCGGCATCGGCCGCTACAGGACCGTCGCCAATCCGATCTCGTTCGGTCTGGCGTCCGGCGGGCGCACGCTGCGCAGCGCGCCGTCGCTGGGCGAGCACACCCGCGGGCTGATGCAGGAGCTGGGCTATACGGACGAAGAGGTGGAGCGCGCGATCAAGGAGCGGGCGGTGATCGCCTAGCCTTGGTGGCGGTGCTCTGCAGGCAGCAGGGACGCCGCGCCGTGCGCGACGGGCAGGATTGATCCGCAGCAGGCAGTGAGCAAGCAGCAGTGAACAAGCAGCAGTCAGCAGTTCTCAGGGCAATGTCGTTTCGATTTTTTTCGGCTCAACCAATATAGAAAGAGGCCATCATGGGGAAACGTAAGACTTTGAAGATGCTTTGTGGCGTGGCAGTGCTGGGCGCCAGCGGTGTGGTGGCGCAAGCCTGGGCGGCCGACAAGGCGGCCAGCTGGCCCGATCGTCCGGTCCGGATGGTCGTGCCGTTTGCGCCAGGCGGCAGCAACGACGTGATCGCACGCAAGCTGGCCGAAGGCCTGTCCAAGCAGACCGGCCAGACCTTCGTGGTCGAGAACCGCGGCGGTGCCGGCGGTGTGGTCGGCTCGGCATACGTGGCCAGCGCCGCGCCCGACGGTTATACCTTCCTGTTCGTCTCGGGCTCGCTGGCGACCTCGGCCGCCGTGCAGAAGACGCCCTACGACGCCAGCCAGGCCTTCGACGCGGTCTCGATGGTCGCCAGCGCGCCCTTCGTCGTCGTCACCCGCGCCGACTTCCCGGCCAAGGACATGAAGGGCCTGATCCAGTACGCCAAGGACAATCCCGACAAGATCAACTACGGCAGCGCCGGCCTGGGCGACAGCTCGCAGATGGCCACCGAACTGCTGGCCAGCAAGGCCGGCGTCAAGATGCAGACGGTCGGCTACAAGGGCATCTCGCCGGCGCAGCTCGACCTGGCTGCCGGCCGCCTGGACATGATCATCACCACCATGGCCTCGGTGCGCGGCACGCAGACCGACCAGCTGCCCAAGCTGGCCTTCACCGGCGCCGAGCGCGATCCCGACTTCCCCGATATCCCGACCGTCAAGGAAGCCACCGGGCTGGACTACGTCGTCAACGTCTGGTGGGGCGTGTTCGGTCCCAAGGGCGTGCAGAGCGACGCGCGCGACCGCCTCAATGCCGAGATCGGCAAGGTCGTCGCCACCGAAGACTTCGCCAAGTTCCTCAAGAACGCCGGCGCGCGCCCGCATGCCTCGACGCCCGACGAACTGCACGAGCTGCTGGTGTCGGATCTGGAGCAGTGGACCAAGACCGCCGAAGAGGCGGGTATCCGCGCGCAGTGATGCACCGGGATGAGGGGGGAGAGCCGATGAACAGGAGACAGCAGTCATGAGCAGCGCCGAGCAAGACCCGCGGCGGGATGACCCGGCGCAAGCCACGGCCACCGTCAGCCGCTACCTGGCGTACAGCAGCACGCACATGCATGGCATCGCGTCGCGCACCGAGCCGGACGTGCTGGCGTCGGAGCTGGCGCGCCTGAACGGCGCGGTGCGGGCCAATGCCGGCAGCGTCAGTCCGTATGGCCATCCGGGGGACTATCTTCGGGTGCTGGTGGACAAGGGCGATGCGGTGTCTGCCAAGGCATGTCGCGGCGACGCCGGCGAGCAGCCGGCCAGCAGCGCCGCCTCGGCGAGTGCCCGGTCTGGCGCCGCGGCCGATGGATCCGCCGCGCAGGCGTCGCTACCCGCGTTGACCTTGGCCGATGCCGTGGCCAGGCTGGCCGCTGGCGAGATCACCAGCCGGCAGCTGACCGAGCGTGCGTTGGCACGCGCCAGCGCCACGCAGCCGGTGCTCAACGCCTTCATCGAGATCTGGGCCGACAAGGCGCTGGCGCGCGCCGACGCGCTCGATGCGCAGCGCCAGTCCGGCCAGCCGCTGGGCGCCTTGCACGGCATCCCGCTGGCGCACAAGGACTGCTTCGAAATCACCGGCCACGCCGCCACCATCGGCTCGAAGGCGCGGCCGCCCGAAACCGCCACCCACGATGCGTTTGCGATCCGGCGCATGGAAGCGGCCGGTTCGGTCACGATCGGTACCTTGAATCTGAACGAAATGGTCGCCGGCCCGACCGGCCAGAACCCGGCCTTCGGCGATTGCTGCAATGCGCTCGATCCGTCGCGCATCTCGGGCGGTTCGTCCAGCGGCTCGGGTGCCGCGGTCGCCGCGGGCGCCGTGTTCGGCTCGATCGGCAGCGACACCGGCGGCTCGATCCGCCTGCCCGCGTCGGTGCATGGCCTGTATGGCTTGAAACCCACCTATGGCCGCGTGTCGCGCGAGGGCTGCTTTCCGCGTGCGTTCACGCTGGACTGCGCCGGCCCGTTGGCGCGCACCGCGCAAGACTGCGCGATCTTGCTCAAGGTGGTCGCCGGTCATGACGCCGACGACCCCTCGTCGCTGCCGGCCGACGTGCCCGACTATCCCGCCTTGCTCGATGTCGCCGCCGACGGCAGCCGCGTCGCGGTCATGAAGTTGTCCGGCGACGATGCCTGCGAGGCGTCGATCGCATCGGTGTTCGAGCGCTGGCTGGCGGGGGTCGAGCACACTTTCGGCCCGGTCAGCGAAGTCGGTTTTCCGCAGATGGCGGCTTGTTATGCCATGGGCGACATCATCTCCAAGGTCGAGGCCGCCACCTTGCATGGCCAATGGATGCGCGCCCATCCGCAGGCGTACTCGCAGGCGGTCTACTCGCGCACCGAGCCGGGCCTGCACGTGCCGGCGGTGCGTTATCTCGAGGCGCTGCTGGCGCGCGACCGCATCCTGCGCGAGTTCCTGTCCGGCCCGATGGGCCAGGCCGACATCCTGCTGTGCCCGACCATCCCGGTGCCGGTGCCCACGCGTGCCGACGCCGACATGGAAAAGAAGGGCAGTGTCTTCAACGTGGTCGGCCAGATCACCCGGCTGACGCGGCCGTTCAGCTATCTGGGCGTGCCGGTGCTGACCATGCCCATCGGTGTCGATGGCAACGGCATGCCGGTCGGTGTGCAGCTGATCGGCAAGCCGCTGGCCGAAGCCCGGCTGCTGGCGTTCGCGCATCAGATGTCGGGCGGCCGGGCCTTCGACCCCCGTACCAGTCTCGAGAAAAAATGAACATGAAACCCTGGGATCAATACCTCGGCGACGCCGACCGCGCCGTCATCGAACGCGGCCGCTTCGGCCGCCGTATGGGCTTCGGCAGCCGTCCGGCCGTCGTCGTCATCGACGCGCAGCGCTACATGGTCGGCGAGCCGGGCAAGGACGCCGACTGGCCGTCCAGCTGCGGCGACGTCGGCCGCGCCGCGATGGCGCAGCTGTGCCGCGTCGTCGAACAGGCACAGGCCAGTCAGGTGCCGTGCTTCTTCACCACCTTCGAGCTGGAAGCCAGCGGCGTCGACATCGGCGTCTATGGCCGCAAGCGCAGCCTGCTGTCGGGCGAGCACTGGTGCCTGGCCGGCACGCTGGGCGCCGAGCTGTCGCCCGACCTGACGCCCAGCGAACGCGACATCGTCTTCGTCAAGAAAAAGCCCAGCGGCTTTCATGGCACGCCGCTGCTCGGCTATCTGGTCGAGCGCGGCATCGACACCGTCATCGTCGTCGGCGGCGCCACCAGCAACTGCATCCGCGCCACGGTGTTCGACTCGTCCTCGTACAACTTCCGCACCATCGTGCCGCAAGAGGCGGTGTTCGACCGCATCGGCATCTCGCACGCGATCAGCCTGTTCGACATGGATAGGCAGTTTGCGGATGTGATGGAGGTGGAAGAGGTGTTGGGGTATCTGAAGCAGTGTGGCGCGGCGGAACCCCGCGGCGACTAGCTTTTGCGGGGCGGCACGAAATACAGCGGGCCGGCGCCCCAGGTCGGTGGCAGGTCCAGGTCTTTCTGCGTCCACAGCGTGATTCGGCCTTCGGCATAGGCCTGCGTCTGGGCCAGTTCGATGTGCGCTGATTTCATGGCCAACATCAGCGCTTGCACGCTGTCCTCGCCGCAGGCGCGATCCGACTGGCGCCGATCCGGCCAGTCGAGCGTCCACGCGCACTGGAATTCGCCGGTCGCGGCGCGCTGCGGCAAAAAGAACCGCGCAATCAAGGGCTGGCCGTCCAATTCGAACTGGCGCTCTACAAAAGCGTCCATGGGCTGATCACCTAAAGGTCGGAGACTTTGTCCACCTTATCATCGCGCCGCGCTGACATCTTCAGGCATGGCTGACGCGGCGTTTCCCACGATTACATTTCCGAGCAGCCGGTCAGGCGCGCGGCGGATAAGGTGACATGCAAACTGATCGTATCGGTCGGTATATCTGAATCGTGGGATATCAAGCATGGATAAGACCTCACTTGCGTCGTCGGGGGATTCAAGCCGTCCCGCTGTCGCCGACGAGAACGTTGCGTCGCCAGCGCGGCGCAAATTGCTGGGCGCGACCACATTGTTCGGTCTGGGGGCGGGTCTGGGTGTCGGCCTGGGCAGCGTCCCATCGGCCTCATGGGCAGCGCCATCTGGCGCCGACAGGTTCCCGTTGCGGCAGTCGCAGCAGACCATCAATGGCCAGTCCTTTCATGTGCTCGAACAGGGCGAAGGCCCGGCCGTGCTGTTCTGCCATGGGTTTCCCGACACCGCGCAGACCTGGCGCAGCCAGATGCGCGCGGTCTCGACCGCCGGCTATCGCGCCGTCGCGCTGGACATGCGGGGATACGGCCAGAGCTACGCGCCCGATGACCCGGCGCTTTATTCGTCCTTGCACATCGTCGGCGACCTGGTCGGCGTGCTCGATGCACTCAAGATCGACGATGCGGTGCTGGTCGGCCACGACTGGGGCGCCGATCATGCGTGGCGCGCCATGGTCATGCGGCCGGACAGGTTTCGTGCGATGGTCAGCCTCAGCATTCCGTATATGCCGCGAGGCGAGCTCAGCCATTGGGACATGCTGCGCCAGCAGGGGCTGGAAGATCGTTCTTATTATTTCGCCATGCAGGATCCGCAGGCCGACGCCCGTTTTGCACCGGCCGCGCAGACCATTCCCAGCGTGCTGTACTGGCTGTCGGCCGCCGCGCCGCCAGCGCAGCGCTGGCAGCCGAACGATCCCGCGTTGCATATGCTGCGGCCCTCGCCGGTCGCGGTGCCGGAGTGGGCCGATCCCGATTATGTCGCCCATACGGTGCGCAGTTTCGAGAAGACCGGCTTTCGTGGCGGGCTCAATTACTACCGGGCCTTGCAGGCGACCTTCGACCTGACGCCCGCGTTCAAGAACGCGCTGGTGCACCAGCCATCGCTGTATATCTACGGCGCGGCGGACGGGCTGACCGATATGTTCCATCCCAAACCACCGACCTTGCAGGAACTGCGCAAGACCATGCCGGGGCTGGTCGAACACATCTGCATCGAGGAGAGCGGGCACTGGATCCAGCACGAGGCGGCGGATCGGGTGAATGAAGAGCTGGTGAAGTTTCTGGGAGCGGTGACGGTGCCGCGGGCGGTTTGAGTCGATGGCTTTGGCGAAAATCTGGTTGTAGACGACCGGTCTAATGGAGTGCTATATTCGCTTCCATGAACTCGAGCACCACCGCACAAACCCCCGATGTCCGCGAGCGCATCTTGGCTCACGGACAACGCATCATGGCCGGCAAGGGTTATGCGGCGGTGGGCATCAACGAAGTATTGACCGCGGCCGGGGTGCCCAAGGGCTCGTTCTATCACTACTTCGGTTCGAAAGATGGATTCGGCGAGGCGATGCTCGATGCATATTTCGAGGACTACCTTTCCGAGATCGATGCCACGCTGGGCAAGCCCGGGCAGACCGGCGCGCAGCGTTTGATGAATTATTGGAAGAACTGGCAGGCCACCCAGTCGGTGCAGGATTGCCAGGGCAAGTGCCTGGCCGTCAAGCTGGGTGCTGAGGTGGCTGATCTATCCGAAGCGATGCGCCTGTCTTTGAAGCGCGGCACTGCGGGTATCGTCGATCGGCTGGCCAAGGGTATTGAGGCCGGTGTGGCCGATAAGTCCTTGTCGATCAGTGGCAAGCCTGCCGAGCTTGCGCAGAGTCTTTATCAGTTGTGGTTGGGTGCCAGCATCATGGTCAAGATCGGCCGTGACAAGCAGCCGTTTGATGTGGCGATGGCGACGACCCGGAAATTGTTGGGCGTTTGATTCAGTGATCGGGGCGTGGCGTTGTCGCTGCGCTTTTTTTGAAATTGATTGTAGACGACCGGTCTAATTATGGGCTGGTCATTCGGAGAACGAAGATGAAAGTTCTGATCGTATTGACCTCGCATGACCAACTCGGCGACACCGGCCGCAAGACCGGCTTCTGGCTCGAGGAGTTGGCTGCACCGTATTACGTGTTCAAGGAGGCTGGCTACGAGATCACGCTGGCGTCACCGCTGGGTGGTCAGCCGCCGCTGGATCCCAAGAGTGCCGAGCCTGATTTCCAGACCGATGCGACTCGGCGATTCGAGGCTGATGGTGAAGCCAGCAAAGCATTGGCGAATACCGTGAAGCTGGCTGAGGTGTCAGCCGAGCAGTTCGCCACGGTGTTTTATCCCGGCGGCCATGGTCCGCTGTGGGACCTGGCGGAGAGCCAGGATTCGATCCGGCTGATCGAGGCTTTTGTCGCGGGTGGAAAGCCGGTGGCGCTGGTGTGCCATGCGCCTGGCGTGCTGCGGCATGTCAAGGATAGCGATGAGCGGCCTCTGGTGCAGGGCAAGCAGGTCACCGGCTTTACCAATACCGAGGAGGAGGGTGTCGGCCTGACCCAGATCGTGCCCTTCCTGGTCGAGGACGAACTCAAGGCCCTGGGCGGGGACTACTCGAAGGGCGCCGACTGGGCATCGTATGTGGTGCAGGATGGCTTGCTGATCACCGGGCAGAATCCGGCTTCGTCGGCAGAAGCCGCGCAGCGGCTGGTCGGTCACCTGTCGCGGTAGGCGGCCGGGAGCCCCGCCGCGGACGCGGCGGGGCTCGGGCTGATTGCCGACTGCGCCGCCCACTTCGACACCGAATAGGATTTCGCCATCAGGTGAACCTGCTCCAGGCCGGAGGATCCCTGGCGCTTCACCAGATCATCACGTTTCGCGGCTGGTGCCGCCGGGAAAATGGGTGGCACTAGTTCTGCGAAAATAACGTGTCCAGCGTTGCGCCTGTCGCGTGCCAGTTCTACTGCCGTGCCTAACTCAGAGGTACAAGCCCTGCCAAACGCCATGGGCATGTGGCTGCCGGCGCAGCGATTTGTAGAAGGGGTACTAGCGTTGTTCATTTTCGCCGACCGCAACGATCAGCAAGGGAGCAAGCATGCCCGGCCCGCTTGAGATGTTTGTGAGTTTTGGATTTGCGCTCTTCGGACATGCTTGGTCGGCGCTGACCGTCTTCTGTCTGTTAGGGCTTGGCTACCTTCTGGGCGGGCATCGCCTGCGTCTGCCCATGCGCAATGCCATCAATCGAACGATCGTAGTCGTAATGGCTGCCGTTATTTTGTTTGCCGTGCTCTACGTGCCGGCTGCTATCTATGCAGCGGGATATGACCGACACTACGGCTATGCCGTCTATGCGTTCCTGATCACGATGTCGGCGCCGTGCCTGCTGTCGATGATCGGCTTGGCCCTGGTTCGATGGTCGCGCTATCCGCGTGCTCGCTAACGCCAGTGCCGCTGTCGATCGCTTGGTCGACCATGATGCGCAGTCAGTTCTTGTGCAATCGAACAAATAATTTTTCTTACCGGAGATCGGCATGACAAGCGCACCCAGCAACGCGTCGGCCAAGATTCCACCGAAGTGGGTGGTGTTCGCATTCCTGATCGGCGCCGTATGCTCTTTCGTCGCCGCAGCCCTCGCTTTCACCTTCAATGGTATTGCCGCTAGCGTCTTCGCGTTGGTCGCATTGACGCTTTATGTCGCGGGTGGAATTGGATTTGCGCGGGCGCCGCGCCGCGCGGTGCCTCAAGGTCCCGAAACGAAGTCGGAGTAAGCCAACTTTTGTACGGCGGCACCCCAAGCGCGGATAGCATTGCAGGGATAGCGTCAGCGATCCCGTCGATCGATCTGGCGTACTGCCGAGAACATCTCTTGCGTGAAGGTTTCAAGCAGAGCCAATGCTTCAGTCTCGTTGCCATTATCGACGCGGCTGTCGGACTGGCTTTCGATCATGCGCCCGTGCACGGCAGTACGGCACACCAGGCGAACCATGGCCTTGTCGTCCCGAGTCACCTTGACGCAATTCATCGGGCCGCCATTCGCTTCGTCCAGTTCGATGCCCTCCGCGTTGCTCCCCTTTTGTTTATCGTGGTGTTTGATAATGCCTTTGACACCAACCGATACGCTTTCGGGGCCGTCGGGCAGCTCCACGACCTTGCCTTGGGCTCGGACTGCACGAATGTTGACGGCCGCGGCCGCCTGGCCATCCTCGTGTTCGTACCGTGCACGGATGGTGTGCCGGTTAGGGTCGCTGCGCGACTCCCCGATCGAAAAACCCGCCACTTCCTTGGGCAGGGCACCGAACAGGGCGTTAGTCCGGACTCCCTTGATGAGATCGGCATCATTGCCAGCCATCACGGGCATGGCAGTGCTGCTGAGCATCAGTACGGCAATCCAGGCATGCGGTTTCATCGTCACGTGCAAGCTTCCTACGTTTGAAGTGGGTATACGGCTGGATACCACGGCACCGTAAACCGACTCAAGGCCACCCGTTACAGAGTGTTTGGCATGGCGCTGGCTTGGTCGCTGGACGGAAAGCGGTTCAAGCGTCTCTTTTGCGCCCGATGTCGCGTATGCCGATGCTGAATCTACCCAACTTGGGAATGCCGGGTCCGGTGTTCCTGACTCACCGCTACGAATCGGCGCACGACCAATGTTGATAATATGGAAAGGCCGGTGCGCGGATGATCGCGAGGCCTTTCAAGCAAACTGATCGCTAGACGGCTCAAGCTGGTGCCCGGGGCCGGAATCGAACCGGCACGCCTTGCGGCGGGGGATTTTGAGTCCCACTACGATTTCTAGGATTGGCGCGGGTTTCCGGGCCAAACGTTCAGCCGGGAACCCACATCTTGTTCCTAGGGAGGCAGTGCAGATGCGGAACATCACTATCGCACTGGCTTGAGCACCGCGGCCCGCGTGCGGTAGTGCTTGCGGGTGAGTTGGACGCTACTGTGCTGAAGCAATTTGCTGGCGTCCTCGTCGCTGTCGGACAGATCTCCAGCTCGCTTTCGCATGTCGCGCAACACCATGGCCCGGATTTCGGCAGCCAAGTCGTGCTCACCGGCCGCCTCAGCGTTAAGGGCCGCCCATTCCCTGGCGAACTCCCATCGCTCACGCAGCATGCGGTATGTGACCGGCCTGCCGGTAGGCGTCGACAGAAGCATGAGATGGTCTGCCCGCAGCGCGCGCCGGCGCGCCACCAGTTTGGGCAGCACCGTGGACAGCGATAGATCGAAGTCTGCCTTCTTGCCGGTCTTGCTCGCCAGCAGGCGCAGCTTATCGTTGACCGGCAAAACCACGGTCACGGTGTCCTTCAGGCGCATCCCAGTGGCGCTGGCCACATCCATGCAGTCTTGCAGCACCTGATCACCCGCGTGGTAGACGGCGTCGAACAGATCGTCGGTAACCTCGAACTCGCGCGCCTGTTCCTTGTTCTTCCAACGTGATCGTTCCATGCCGGCTGCAGGCCACTGAATGCCTGTCAGACCTTCTTTCCGAGCCCAGTTCCACACGATTTGCAGTAGAGCAATCTCGCGGTTTGCTCGCGTCTTGGCCGACCGCTTACGCAGATAAGCGGTGAGGTGGACGAACTCGACTGACTCCCATGTGGCCGGGCCGAACACCGGCCGCACCTGCCGGAGGCACTTCGCATACCCGTCGCGAGTTTCCTTGTTTGTGTACGACAGCAAGCCTGATTCGTTGTCAGCCTCCCAGGCCCGAAAGGCTTCTTCCAGTGTGCCGGCGATTCGAGGCCCATCCGTCCGAATTTCCGTCCACTTCTTCAGCGCTGCATCGAAGTCGGTGCCCAGTGGAATATCTGGTTCCCCGGCCGCGCGCCGGTCGTAAAAATAGTAGGTCACCACGCGCCCGCTCTTGCGCTTTCGCGAGTGCGATCGCAGGAAAGGGTGATCGCCGGTCATCGCACAGCGTCCATGTTGGGAGCGGCGTGCCGCCGGATAGGATGACCTTCGACCCATGCTTGGATGTGGGTAGTCAGTACGACGGTTCGCTTGCCAACTGCTCGAAACGGAATGCCCTGTTCGCTCAGCACCTGGCGCTGCTCGGGGGCGCGTTTGTAGCCAGTGAGCTTATGTAGGTCGGCGTCGGACAGGAATTCAGTCATATGTGCACTCCAAATATTGTGGACCGCATGCGCATCCGCCAGCGAAGGTCGCTTGTTTCATTTTGTTAGTTATTCCCGTATGATTGGACCGATTCGAACTGGAGCGGGATGCTCCTCCCGCGCAGTCTGGTTCCCCGCCGTGCGACTGCTGCTAAAGCAAAACTAGGGGAAGGCCTGGCGCTCGGCCCAGACGTTGATAGGCCGCGAGCACTTTTTAGGGAGATGTTTATGCATCCCAAAAAAGCAGGCAGCTTGTGTAGCTCCGATCTACGGAACTACTGCATGGCGTATGCGGCAGTAATAAGCGCGACGCCGGTAGTGGGACTTAGCGGGATACCGGCCGTCTTGGCAGCTACACTGGTTGTGGTGGCGCTGCTAGTATTGACGCGGCCTTAAGCTGATAGATGGCGAGGACAACCCCTCGCCTCTTGCCTTATTTCGATCTGGTCCCGACTATCATTCATTCGCGGGAATAGGGCTTACATCTTCGTTGGCGTTCGCCGGAGCACCGCAGCGTAGGGCAGCGCGAAGTATTCGCGGTGCCCACGATTCCGTATTGCCGATGACGGTGCCGGGTGGCATTTCCTGCGCGAGCCAATCGGCGAAATTTTGCGATATGGCCTGTGTAGTCCGCGCAGATGCCGCATCGTGTTTGTCGGCCAAGCCTTCTGCGTAACCGTTCTCGTGGGCGCGCAGCAGCGCGTCGTGATTGGTGGGGTGGGTCATGCTGTCACCTCGTGGTCGAAAAGTGTCTGCTGGCGCTGTGCATCTTCGATTCGCCGGCAGGCGATCTCGAAGTACTTCGGCTCGCGCTCGATGCCTACGAAAGCCTTCTGTAAGTTCATGCAGGCCACGCCGGTCGAGCCGCTCCCCATAAACGGATCTACGATGGTCCCGGCATCTGCCACAAAGGTCAGACACCATTCCATGAGCGCAACAGGTTTTTGGGTCGGATGCTCGCGTTGCTTTTCTTTCGCCAGGATCCCGTTGTTGCTGTAGGTGAACTGTTTGAGAGCGTTCCCAGCAAGGGATGTCCAAGCCAGTTCGCCGTCCGAAAAGGAGGGCATGGTCTGCGCTTTGTCCCAGTACAGCCACTTGTTCGATAGCGGCAGGAGGTCGGCGAAATATTGACCGCCCCAAACGATGTGGCGGTGGGCGGCTGCCAGGATCATTTCGAACGTCTCTTGATCTGGCCTAGTCAGGTCCCAATGTCCATCGCAGTAGCGTCGCGACAGGCGTTTGCCGCCGACCAGGCCGCGCCCACCGCTACCCATGCCTTTTCCTTGGCCGATGCCGTAGGGTGGATCCGTGATTACTGCATCTGCGGGTGGAAGCTTGGGAAGGATTTCTCGGCAATCGCCCAGGTAGAGCGTGGCATTGCCGATGACTTCAATGGTCATGGCTACCTCTGTAGGGTTGGGGTACGATCAACGCCGGAGCCGGAATGCCGGTCGGAGAGAGAACGTGAATCGTGCGAAGGAAGTGATTGCTCTTGGACGCGAACGGTTTGTCGCGTTGAGGCCGGACGTTCAGGCGGCGTGCGCAGCGGTAACTCCATCCCAGGCGGATGCGGTGGGAGTCACTTTGGAAGAGCTGCGCGAGGTCGAGGTCAACCGTTTCTTGCAGTTGACGGCGATGGCTCTCGGCGAAGATGTGTCAGAGATGCTGATCAAGCTCGGGGCTGATGGTCCGTTGGAAGCAAAGAGGCTGATCGCGGATAGTCACGCCGAAATGCTAAAAGCCATCGGCGCTGATTAGTGGCTAAAAAGGTATGTCGTCATCCATGTCGGCGAGGTTGCCGGCTGGCGCTGCCTGCTTAGGCTGCGCGCGTCCCTCGCGGGCTGCCTGATAGTCTCCCTCGCTGCTGGTGCTTGGCTGTCCGCTACCGCCCTCACTGCGGCCACCCAGCATTTGCATCTGGTCCGCCACGATCTCGGTGGTGTAGCGTTCGACGCCTTGCTTGTCGGTCCACTTGCGGGTCTTGAGGCGGCCTTCGACATACACCGAGCGGCCCTTGGTCAGGAACTCGCCGGCGATCTCGGCCAGGCGGTTGTAGAACACCACGCGGTGCCATTCGGTTTCCTCGCGCTTGTCGCCGGTGCTCTTGTCCTTCCACTGGCTGGTGGTGGCCAGGGATACGTTGCAGATCGCGGCGCCGTCGGGGCTGTAGCGCACCTCGGGATCGCGCCCGAGGTTGCCGACGATGATGACCTTGTTGACTGACGGCATTGCTCAGGCTCCTGCTGGTGCTTGGTGGGACTGCATGTCGAAGTTGGCGACCATGGCGGCGTAGCACTGACGCGCCGCAGCGGCCATCGCTTCGGGTTCGGCCATGGTTCGGCACTCTTCGGACTGCTGGAAGCGGCGCACGGCTGCGCGGCCGGCGAGCACCATGGATTCGGTGGGCGTGATCGGCAGGATCTTGCCCAAGGCCTCGGCATCGCCGATGTCCTGCAGGTGGCGCAGGTGGCTGGCGATCCGGCGGATTACGCCGCGCGCGGCTTTCTCGTCCAGGCCATGCTCCATGCACAGGGTCATCGCGATGGCGTCGGGTTCGGCAAACACGGGTTCATCCTTGGGCGGTTGCGTGGCTGGTGCTGGTGCCTCCACCGGCGCCGGGGCCGGGGCTGGCGCTGCGGGCTGCATGGTCTTGGCGCTGATGCGCTTTTTGCCTTGCGCCTTGGCCTGCTCGAGGTGACCTTCAAGCACCTTGCCGGCCCGCTCCCCATGCTGGCGGACTGCCTGAGTTGCGTTTTTCGCGGACACCGAGCCAGCTGAAACTAGTTTCTGAACGTCGGTATTGGCGGCGGCCAGCGTAAGCAGCTCGTTGACGTGCTGCGTACTGCGCGCCACCTTCTTGGCGATCTCGGCCGCAGACAGGCCGAATGCGGCCAGCCGTTTGTAGACGCGGGAGGTTTCGAGCGGGGAGAGGGCCCGGCCTTGGGCGCTGGTGACGATCCGCGCCACGCGGTCGGCGTCGTTGCCGAAGAACTGGCGGATCTCCACCCACTCGATTTCCGCGCCGCGGCTGATTGCCTGGCCGATTGCCTCGTGTCGGCGGTGACCGTCGACCACCACCGTCTTTCCATCGTCGGCCACGCGGCACTCGAGCGGCGGGTATACGCCGCCGGCCAGGATGTAATCGGCGAGCTCGCGCACGGACTGATCGAAGTCTTCGGTGCGCTCGCGCTCGTTGAAGCCCGGTTCGATGTGCAGATCCTTGTAGCGGATCTTCATGCCGTCGGTGCGCTTGATGGTCTTGTTCTCGATCAGCTGCCTGAACGAGGGAGGTGCTTTCGCGTTGGTCATAGGAAGCCCGCTTTAAGGTGTCGAGGCGGCCACGCGGTAGTAGCGGCCGGTGTCGGGGTCGTGCTGGACGACGGTCGGGGTGTCGTAGAACGGGTCGGTGGCATCCAGCGAGTGGGCCAGGATCAGCAGGACCGCGATCACAACGAGTTTCAAGGCATGGGGTCGCAGCATCAGGCGCCCCTTGCATGCCAGCGCATGACGGCGTCACCGCTGAGGCAGATGGCGAGGACGACGAAGCCCAGGCCGACGAGTTGATAGGCCATACAGATGGTCTCCAGGGAAAAGGCTTTCGCCCTCGCTTGGCAACACTCCAGCCCCGGATAAAGCACCGGTAAGAGCCAGGGGAGTCGAACCGACGCGCCGCTAACGCGCGCCTTGGAGTGCCGCCAAGCGAGGGCCCGCGTGGGCGGGCAGTGTGGTCAGGAAGATTCTTTCTTGGCTAGCCGGATGCTCCGACCGACGTCGGCCCGGATTTGATTGGCCACCTTGACCGCTTCGCGCATGTCGTAGGGGCGCTCTGCGCAGTCGGTTTGGTTGTGCACCACAGACAGGAAGTAGCGACCCTTGCTGATGAGGATTGCGCCGTTCGGCAGGGTTTCGCCATCTCGCAGCACCTTGCACTGATGGATCTCGGCCGTCTGCTCATCGAATTCGCCCACATCGCCGGGGCCAGCGCGTCTATCGACGTAGATGGGCGGGCCGAGCTTGATGTCTTGCTGGCGCTGCACGCTGGCCCAATATTGCCGGTTGCGCTGCGCGTTGGTGTCTTTCGGCCGCCGGGCCGGTGTTCTCGGTCGCATCAGATCTCCATGTGAGGAACATTCGTCGACCAGCCCTCGAGGGGAAGGGGTCGACGGATGTGCCCGGGACAAACGCGTTTCGGCGACTCCCGCTGGTGCGGCTCCGAAACACGTTTCGTCCGACATGCCGACCCCGTTGCGCCAGGGCGGCATGGTTTGCCTGGTTACCCGCCACCAGGCGAAGGGCGCTCGGGCGAACCCGAGACCAGCGCACCGCCACGCTCTGCACGCACGGCTGCCGATTCTTGCCAGTCTCCAATGTCCGGGGCGCTGGCGTTCCCCTACCGCGGCGCCTCTCGGCGTACGCGGGACGGTTTGCAAATCGGTTGTTAAAGAGCGCATCGCGACAGCGACAGAACGAAGTTTATTGAACACTAAACTCATGGTCAAGTAAAAACTAAACCTTAGGGCGTGAAAAAAGCCCGCATGAGCGGGCTAGGTGGGTGTGCAGACGTCTGCACGGCGGCGGTAGGGGTGCGCGCCGTTGGCAGCGCCAACAAAAAGCCCCGCACTAGGCGGGGCTACGGCGCCGTAACAAATCAGGCGTCAACAATCAAACGCAGATCGGGCGATTGGGCGCGGAGCACCCGTATTTCTGACCACGAAGTGAACGCGGGACCGCTCTTCGCGCAGAATCTCTGCCATGGTGTCGGGCTCATCGCGAGGGTCGCGTTCGACGCACAGGGGGCTTTGCGGAAGAGGCCGATCGAGCGGGCTTGCTGCTGGTTGCTTTTGCGGAGTCTTCATTGCTATCTACCTCGGCTGTGATGAGCTCCACCACGGGAGCTCGTCGGGGGGAGACTGCCAAGTCTCCCAATTCTAACAAAAACTGTTCTTCTGAAGGCTCGGGGGCCCGCACATGCCTGAACAAGTCTCGCGCTTCTGTGCGGTCGATCACGAACCCGTGCGAAGGATAGCCCATAAGCAGGTTACTAAGTGCACGAGGTAGCAAGTTTTTAGGAGCTATATTCAGCCGCTGGCCATAGGCCTTACCGATCGACATGGATCTTGCTATCTCACCGATCTTTTGTGGGTCAATCTGTCTATAAATCGGCTCAAATACTCCCTTTGCGACTGAAGACGCGATGTCCGCGGCCGTCTTAAGTGTGACTAGGCCCTGGCTTTGATGCTTGATCTGTCTCATAAAAGCGTCAAAGAACTGGAAGGTGAACACCTCCAAGTTCTCAAGCGCTTCGTTGATCACCAAGCCGGAATCGCTTTCATCCAACTCGTCGCGTTTGGCTAACTGCATGTCTAGAGGGCCTAGCTCTGCGTCGTCGCCCAAGGCGAGCGAATTCATGGCAATCAGCAGCAGCGTCCCTGCGCTCTTACACCACCCGCCGATTAGGCCCTCTGAGGTGGCGTACGTGCTTTGTATGGAACGGCCCATGCGATACGCCACTTCAGGCACGCCGCCTGGCGTTGTAAGTACGAGGATGAGGTTTGCCGGCTTTGAAGCAGCGTGTCGACGCTCTCTCAACTTGGAGAGGACGGTGAATTCCATCTGAGGATCGAAACCGCCGTTGACGATTAGGATGTCGCTCGATCTTTCTCTCGCTAGCTGCCTGCCGCTCAGGATGATTTGCTCAGATAGCTCGCCGATTCGTGCGCTAGGCTGACTTAGCGCGGATGCCTCACCCATGTGTTCGTCGATAGCCACGACCTCTCCTTTGTTACACTCAGTAGCAACCATGAAAGTGTACTGAATATAACAGGATCACTGCTTTTGTAACATAAGTAATGTCCTATTAAGGAAGCACTTGTGGCTTCGGTGCGTCACCTAACGTGGCGGACCCACTGCCCAGACTGATCTTCGCGTAATGGCGAGGCCGCCCACACTACTCGACCGAGGATGCGTACGGGGTGGCCGTCCTCAAGCGGGATGTTGGGATGGGCTGGGTTGAACGAAACAGCCACCCAGCGGCCGCTGATCCTGTCCTTGGCAACCGTCTTGACGATCATCTTGCCGTCGTAGTTGATCGCCCACACGCCGCCGGCGGCCAGGTCGCGCAGCGTGATGCTGTCGTCGGGTAGCACTAGTAGGGCGGCGCCGTCCTGGATGATGGGGGCCATCGAATCGCCCTTGGCGTACACCACCCGGGCCTTCTTGGCCGACGACCCGAACGACTGCAGGAACGACCGGCGGAACTGCACGAAACCAGTTTCTATTTCCTGCTCGTTCTCGATGCCTTCGCCCGCGGCCAGGCGCACATCGCCCAGCTCCGGCACCTTCTCGAACTTGTCGTTTGCTGCTGGCGCTGCACCTGGCGCCACGTTGGCGACCACGCCGCCGTCAGTGCTGATCCGATGCAGGGCGGGCAGATCTTCAGCCTTGGTGGGCTTCCAGCCTGGTTCCCAGGGCATCTTCTCAGAGGGGCCAAGGTCTGCGAACGGGTCGTCGGCGGAGCCTTCGTAGACCTGGCCGCGCGCCGGCTCGGACTTGGGCGGCTTTGCCTTCGCCGCCACACCCATCTGTCCTAGTGCGAGCATCAAGGCACCTTCCAGCTGCCGAATTTGCTCGTGCGCCAGCGATGCCACCAACTGCTGAGGGACCGAGGGAAACGGCCACGCGAGTTCAGTCGGCGCAGGAGCGGCGGCGGGCACAGCCGACTGGGTGTCTGGCGGCAGGTCCAAGGATCCGGCCGCCATCTTGTAGTCACGCTCGAGCCTTCTCGCGGCGCGCTCGCCCAGAGGCGCAGTGCCGGAGAGCACCTGAGAAAAGTAGCTCTTCTCTTTTGCGGGGGTCCCGTTCTGGGTAGCCCACGCGCGGAGGTTCGCACGGCGAATTTCCTGGATCTTCATGCGCGAAGTTTATAGAACACTAAATTAGTGAACACTTGACCATTGAGTTTAGTGAACATTAAACTGCGGCGATGGACCTCAAAACCTACACCACCAGTGGCCCTCGAGGGAGGGCGGCCCAGCTTGCCAAGGCAATCGGGGTATCGCCGTCTTTCCTGTCTCAAATGGCGGCGGGCAAAGCGCCGATCTCGCCGGCGCGAAGCGTAGCCATTGATCGAGAGACTGCTGGCGCTGTGCCGCGTGAGCACACGCGCCCGCATGACTACTGGCTGATCTGGCCCGACCTGGCCCCACCGGTGCCAACAGATTCGGCAAAGGAGCCGGCACATGCATGACCCCAAAGACAAGCCAGACGACCGCATACCGATCGGCCCGACCGACGTGTAAGTCAATGGAGCAGCGGGTGCGAGCCCGCTACCTCAATCCTTGCCGCCTGCGCATCGGTCTCAGCGCAGAGCCGGGCGAACACCTCCATGACATGCGCGTCCTTCGGCTCGGCGAGCACCTTCGCCGCGATGGCACGAGCCAGCGCAAGCAGCGCTTCGGTTTCGGTATCAGGCAGGTCGTCGTTCATTTCAGCAGTTTGAAGTAGGGCGGCAGCTGGTGCTGTTCGCAGAAACCGAAACACGTTTCATGCCCGGATCGTAGGCGTGATTCAACCCAGATAAAACGTTCGGAGATTCGAAGCATGAACATTCAGGATGCGGCCCACGCCACAGTCCACGATTACCCGGGCGGCAGTGAATCGCTCGGCCCGCGCGTCGGCATCTCGCCGGCCGTGCTGCGCAACAAGGTCAACCCCAACAACGAAACGCATCATCTGACTCTTGCCGAGGCTCGGCGCATCGTAAGCCTGACTGGCGACGATCGCATGCTGCGTGCCTGGGCGCACGAGGGCGGGTTCTTGCTGGTCAAGGCGCCGGCACAGTGCACCGCCGAATCGGACATGTCTGTGCTCGAGCAGATGGCGGGTCTGATGGTTGCCAACGGCAGCTTTGGGCAGGAGGTCTACAACGCACTGTCCGATGGTGGCGTCGACGCGCAGGAGATGCAGCGGATCGAGGCTGCTGGCCGAGGCGTGATGACTGCCGTGGCCGAGGTGAAGCAACGCCTGCGCGGGATGACCGAGCAATGATGCGCCGTACTGAGCTGTCGCGGCGCGCGCCGCTGCGCAACAAGGCACCGATGAAGCAGGGCGGCTGGATCAAGCGCCAAGGCAACAAACGCGAAGGCCCGGGGCTGGCGCAGCGAATCGCGCAGGCGGTCGGGCTGGCGCTAGGTCACCTGCCCAAGGAATCGACAATGTGGCGCAGCAGGCAGCACCGCATGAACGTGGCTGCAATGCCATGCGCTTGTTGCGGTCGGCTGGGCCGCAGCCAAGCCGCGCATCTGAACTTGCTGGCGCTGGGAAAGGGCAAGGGCCTGAAGGTTTCCGATGCGCTGCTGGTGCCGCTGTGCGCGCCCGAGCTGGGCAAGCCGGGCTGTCACTGGATGCTGGACCAGGGCGCCATTTACGACAAAGCAACGTCGGCATCCATTCAAGTCGAGTGGCTGCAACGCACGCGCACGGACATGCAGCGTCTGCGCCTATGGCCCGAACAGGCTGAGGCGGACATGCAGCGTCTGGTGGGCGCCTACCTGCAAAGGGGAAACCCATGAGGATTTACCTTGCCGGCCCAATGACAGGGCTGCCCGAACTGAACTTCCCGGCTTTCAACGCTATGGCAGCCCGCCTGCGCGAACTGGGTCAGGAGGTCGCCAACCCGGCCGAAATCAATGCAGACCCGGATGCGAATTGGCGCGACTGCATGAAGGCCGATATAGCGCAGCTGGTGACATGTGACGCAATTGCCACACTGCCGGGCTGGGCGGCGTCACGAGGCGCGAGCCTGGAGGTGTTCATTGCCACCCAGCTCGGGCTCGCAGTCCATGACGCCGAGCGTCTGGCCGCTGGCCTGGAGCTGGTGCGCAGAGAAGGGCTGGCAGCATGAGCGTTCAAGCGATGACCTGGGCGCTGACCCAGCAGGCTGTGACCGAGCCGACAGCGCGTCATGTGCTGCTATGCCTGGCCAACTACGCCGGCCCGAACGGCGATGGCGCATTCCCCTCGATCGCTACCCTGTGCGTCGACACGGGCCTTTCCTCACGGACGGTGCAGAACAAGCTGCGCGACCTGGAAGAGCAGGGTGTGATCAGCCGAGGCAATCAGGGGCTGGTGCGGGCGCATATCCGGCGCGCCGACCAACGGCCGGTCTGCTACGACATCGATCTGAAACGGGGTGCACCTGCTGCGCCCCGCGTGGAACATTCGGAATATTCCGAACGGGGTGCAGCAAATGCACCTCGTGCCGAACGGGGTGCAAATGACGACGCCACGGGGTGCATTTCACGACAGAACGGGGTGCATCTGACTACGTCACGGGGTGCAGGTGCTGCACCCGATCCGTCATTGAACCATCAAGGAACCGTCAAGGAACCAAAGCGCACGCAGCAGCGCGCGCCGGGGTTCGACGCCACGGCCATCGAATTGCCGGTATGGCTCGACCCTGCCGACTGGCAACGCTGGGTGACCCACCGCAAGCAGATTCGCAAGCCGCTGACCGAGGCCGCGGCCCACGAGCAACTGCTGGCGCTGGGCAACTACCGCACACAAGGCTGGAAACCGGATGTGGTGATCAGCCACTGTATCAACGGCAGCTACCAGGGCCTGTTCGCCCCGAAGGGCACGCCACCCGGCGCGCCGGCCAGCCCGCCGCAGAAGTTCAACCCCTCGGCCTACGTGAACCGTGGCCGCACTCGCAGGAGCCAAGGCCATGAGCCTGATTGCATCGACGTCTAGCATGGCCCCCTGGCTGGGTGCACACCCTCGGCTGGAAGGCATCAGCCTGATGGACCACCTTTACAACCGCCTGGATGGCATGTACCCGAACCGCTGGCGCGCCAACTTCTCGACCGAGGATGCAATCGAAGCGTGGAAGGAAGCCTGGGCCGACGCTTTTGCCGACGAAGGGCTGGTGCCAGACGACATCGCCACCGGGCTGCGAAACTGCCGGCGCATGTTCGACTGGCCGCCCTCGCTGACGGAGTTCATGCGCGCCTGCCGGCCGAACCTGGACCCGGAGACCGCGTTTCACGAGGCCGTGCGCGGCATGCTGAACCGGACCCGAGCCGAGACCGGCGAGTGGTCACACCCTGCGATCTTCTGGGCGGCCGTCCGCGTCGGTGGCCACGACATCATGAACCTGGGCTACGCGGTCATCAAAACGCGTTGGGAGGCTGCGTTGCGCGACGTGCTGCTGGCGCGCCGCTGGGCCGAGATCCCGGTGGTCGCTGCCACCTTGCCGGCTCCGGGCAATACGCAGGCCGACCGCGACAACGCAGCGCGCCGGATGAAAGAGATGGACGCGGCTGGTGCGCTTTCCCAATCGGGGCGAGATCCGCGCCGCTGGGTCGCCAAGGTGCTCAGCCGTTCCCGCGCCCCGTTGCTGGTGCGGCAAATGGCCGAGCGTGCCGCAAAGGCGACCCCATGAACCGCAGCTACGCACTGGGCCGGCTGAAGACCGGACAGATGAACAAGACCGAGGAAGCCTATGCCAAGCACCTCGAGCAATGGCAGGCGTGCGGCGGCATCCTCTGGCACAAGTTCGAGGGCGTGAAGCTGCGACTAGCCGACAACACGTTTTACACGCCCGACTTCGCCGTGATGCGTCTGGATGGGCAGTTGGAAATGCATGAGGTGAAAGGGTTCTGGCAAGACGATGCCAGGGTGAAGATCAAGGTCGCGGCGAGCCTATATCCGTTCCGGTTCTTGGCGATGAAGGCCAAGGCGAAGAAGAACGGCGGCGGCTGGGAAGCAGAGGAATTTTGAGGAACACATGAACAACGAAGCAACTTTTTCAAGCACGCCAGCGGCCCTGCTGTTTGCGTTCAACTTCTCGATGCAGCAGTACGATCGGCCCATGATGAACCGGATGGCTGGCGGTCCCGCTGCTGGTGCTGGCGGCCTCTCCGGCCTGGATGGCGCGGCGCAGGCCGGCCTTGTGCGGGCCCGCATTGCTCGGCTGGATGCGCTCCACCAGGCCGCGCTGGTCGCGCGATACGCGCCGCCGACCTTGCCTTGCGAGTGCACGCACCCATGCTGCAGCGGGCAAAAGCCCAATTTCGAGTGGCAGGCCGCCATGCGGTTGCTGGCCGACGAGGCAGAGCGCGCGCCGCTATCGGGATGCGCGGCAAAGCGGCCGTTGACGCTCGGACTGCTCAGCCGCGCCGTTGGCCGCGACAAGCAAGGGATGCAGCAGCTGGCTAAGAATGCCGGCGTGTCCCACAACACAGCGACCAATCACATGTCTCGCATCCAGCAGTGGTATCGGGGCGAGCGCCTGGGCAAAGCCGGTGCCGAGCCGAAGCCGGGGCTAGAGCAGGTGGCCATGGATCGGGCCGAGGCTGCGCTCTGCGAGTCGGGGCTGGTGCATACGGACAGATAGTTCTTGACCGTTGTGATTTTTACCCCCAAAATCCTGCCTTATCCGATACGTTGTATTGGTGCGACCAAAAAGCCCGCAAGCCTAGCCGCTGCGGGCTTTTTGCTTTCCGAACGCCCCGAGCCGATCCAGGCCGGGGCGTTTTCGTTTGCGGGATAGCGCAGTTGGCAGCGCGCCGGGTTCATACCCCGGAGGTCACAGGTTCGAGCCCTGTTTCCGCAACCATTGCGCGGTGCCCGAGATGCCGAAAGGTCTGGACGAAGGGTGATGCCGCTACAAGGACTGGCGGGGCGCGGATAGCCATTGCGCCGGTCCTCCTGGGTTCGAATCCCAGCTGCGCAACCCATACGAGAGATAGCCTCATGAGCAAACCCGAGCCGGTCACGCCCGCCTGGGCGTGCATGAGCGTCACGCTGCACGACTACCGAGCCAAACGCGCGTTCCTGCTCGCCTGGCGCGTATCGGTGCTCGCCGTGCTGGTGCTGTGCATCCTGCTGAGCAAGGGCAGCACCTGGTGGACGCTGGTCACCTCGCTGATGTTCCTGGCCGTGTTCGGCCTGATGATGGCCTCGATCAAGTCCGGGACCGAGCGCAGCTTCGCCAGCCTCGACGACCTGCAAGCCTGGGTTGACCAGCAGCGAGCGATCGAGGCCATCGTGCGGCCTGACACCGATCGCCGATAGCATGGCCGCCTGCGTTCTGGTGGTGCGCTGATGCCCACTCGCCCCGACCGGCTACGCCGCGTGAATAGCACGCCGCGCCACGAGCCTGCCGAGCCTGCCTATGGACAGGGCCGTGGTGGCCGTCCGTGGCGCCGGTTGCGAGACCAGGTCATGGAGCGCGATGGCCGCCTGTGCCAGTGCGAAGCATGCCGCGCCAAGCTGCTGCCCCGCGTTGCGCATGAGGTTGACCACATCGATAACACCCGCGACGCGCGGGGCAAGCTGAACGACGATCCCCGCAACCTGCGAGCGATGAACCGCGATTGCCACGCCGAGAAGACCCAGGCCGAGGCCCAGCGCGGGCGGGGACGCGTTACACCGTCCAAGCCTTATACGGTGTAAGCGCCAAAGCTCGGTGCAACCATGGCCGAAAAAATCCCGATACGGCGAGGGGCGCAAACGGAAAAATCGGGATGCGGAGGGGCCGGGGGTGGGTCAAAAGTCTGGGCCGAATGGCCGGACACCCGCCGCCCAGAGTTTTTTTTGCGCAGTCACATCAGAAAAACGTGTTTTTTTGGAGGCGTTATGGCCCCACCGAAGAAGCCGGTCGCGCTGAAGGTGGTCGCGGGCACTTCGCGTGCGGACCGAGACGCCAAGCCGGAAGCGCCGGCCGTTGAATTGCCCCTCGTCGAGGACGTGCCGCCGGCCCCCGAGTGGCTGCCCAACAAGCACGCCGAGGCTGAGTGGGTTCGGCTCACCCGCATCTTGCACTCCAACCGGTTGTTGACCGAAGCTTGCCTCTCGCCGCTGGCGATGCTCTGCGCGTTGCACGGCAAGCTGGTGCAGCTTTGGTCCGCCGGCGAAACTCCGACCGGCCACATGCTGGCGCAGTACCGAGCCCTGGTCGGCGAGTTTGGTCTAACACCTGTGGCTCAGGGCAAGGTTAAGAGCGCCGCGCCGGACGGCCAGGCCGGCAACAAGTTCAAGAGCAATGGCAACCGCCGCCGAGCGTGATTACGTCGGCATCGCCATCAAATATGCGCAGGCAGCGGTGGCCGACAAGGGCCGCAAGAAACACGGCCGGTGGATACGCCTTGCGGCCAAGCGCTTTCTGGATGACCTGAAGAGGGCGAAGCGGCGGTCTACACCCTTCATCTTCGACGAGTGGCACGCGATCGATGCCTGCGACTTCATCGAGAAGCTGCCGCACGTTGAGGGCAAGTGGGCCACGCCCAACATCGTGATGCACCCGAGCCACGTCTTTTTCGTGGTGCAGCTGTTTGGGTTCCGCCGCCGCGAGGCGATCCTGGTTGAGGGTTGGGGCGACGACGACAGTTTCCACCCCCGCCGTTTCACCTCGGCGCTGTTCGCCGTGGCCCGCAAGAATGCCAAGAGCACGTTGGCCTCGGCCATTCTGCTGTATTGCCTGTGCTGCGAACCCGAAGAGGGCGCGCAGGTCATCAGCGCGGCGACGACCTTCGACCAAGCCTCGATCATCTTCAAGGCATCCAAGCGGATGGTCGAGAAGACGCCGGAACTGTCCGAGGCTTTCGGGCTGGCTGCCTGGGCGAAGTCGATCAGCCGGTTCGAGACTGGTAGCAGCTACAAGGCGTTGCACGCGAAGGCCAGCACGCAGGACGGCTTGAACCCCTCGCACACAGGCCTGGATGAGATCCACGCCCACAAGACGGCTGACCTGCTGAACGTGTTGCAGTCGGCCGCTGGTGCGCGCGCCAATCCGTTGTGGCTGTTCACCACGACTGAGGGGTACACGAACGCGGGCCCCTGGGCAGAGATCCGGGCCTTCGTGTTCGCGCTGTTGCGCGGCATCTTGGGTACGCAGGCCGACCACTTCCTGGCGCTGTTCTACGCGCTGGATAACGAGGACAAGTCGGCCAAGATCACGCAAGACGACGAGTTCGACGAGCGCAAGTGGATCAAGGCCAATCCGCTGCTGGACGTCAACCCGCACCTGCTGGCGGCGATCCGCAAGGAGGCCGTCGAGGCCAAGCAGATGCCGTCGAAGCTGGCCGAGTTCCGCATCAAGCGGTGCAACAGGCCGGCATCGACGGCCAGCGGCTGGGTGGACCTGACGAAATGGGCCAAGTGCGCCGGTGAGGTGGACCTCGAGTGGCTGAAGGGCTATCCGTGCTGGGGCGGCCTGGACCTGGCCAGCACCACCGATATCGCGGCCTTCCGGCTGGTATGGCTTGTCGAGGGGGTCTGGTACACGCACGGCTGGCGCTGGGTGCCGACTGAGGCCGTCAAGCAACGCACCGAGCGTGCCACCGTGCCATACGCCGGCTGGGTCGAGGCAGGGTACCTGCTGCAAACCGATGGGGATGTGACCGACTACGCGGTGATCGAGCGAGACGTGCTCGCCGCCGTGGAGCGGTTCGAGCCGCATCAAATTGCCTACGACGCCTGGAACGCATCTGACCTGGTCAACAGGCTGGTGGCCGAGGGTGTTCCGATGGTGCAGTTCGTCCAGGGCACCAAAAGCTATCACCCGGCGATGCAAGCGCTCGAGCTGGCCTACGTGGGCGGCAAGCTGGTGCACGGTGGTGACCCGGTTCTGGCGTGGTGTGCATCGAACCTGGTGGCGCGCCGAGACGTGAACCTGAGCATGGCGCCGGACCGTAAGCGCTCGGCCGACAAGATCGACGACATGGCTGCACTGTTGATGGCCATCGGCCTCGCGGTGGCAACCGATGACGTCGAAGACCTTTCAGACTTCTTCAAAAACCCGGTGATCGGATGAAAAACAAAGCGCAACAGGTCGGCAGGGTCCGCGCCGCGGTACTGAGCTGGCTCGGGCGCCCGTTCGGTCTCACGGATGTGGACGCTTGGGCCAGGCTGGGCCATCGCAACGCCGCCGGCGCCGACGTGAACAACCACAGCATCTTACAGCTCTCTGCGGTCTGGGCATGCGCCCGACTGATCTCCGAGACAATCGGTACGCTGCCGCTTGGCATGCACGAACGTGCAAGCGGTGGCCGCCGGCCCGCCCCCCACCATCACCTGGACTTCATCCTAGGCACGCAACCGAACACCGATTCCATCTCGGCCGTGTTCTGGGAAGCGGTGGTCGCTTCCATGTTGCTGCGCGGCCGCGCTCGTTGCGAAAAGATGATGATCGGCACGAAGCTGGTCGGCCTGCAGTACCTGAACGAGGACCGCCTGAACCGCATTCGAGTCGGTGCTGGCGATTACGAATATCGCTACACCGAAGATACCGGCCTGCAGCGGACCATTCCGGGCGATCGGATATGGACGATCCCTGGCTGGTCGCTGGATGGCAAGAACGGCGTTTCGGTCATTCGCTACGGGTCGCAGGTCTTCGGTTCCGCGCTTGCCACGGACGAAGCCGCCTCCGGCACGTTCAAGCGCGGGCTCATGCCCAGCGTCTGGTTCAAGTACCCACAGAAGCTAGGGGAAAAACAGCGCGAGGAGGCGCGGGAGTTCATTACTTCACGCGCTGCTGGTGCGGTCAACGCGGGGCGTCCGATCATCCTGGAAAACGGGATGGAGGCGGGCAACCTCGGCATCAACCCGGTCGAGGCGCAGCTGCTGCAGTCGCGTGGCTATTCGGTGGAGGAGATCTGCCGCTGGTTCCGCGTGTGGCCTGGCCTGATTGGCCACGCCGCGAACGGGCAGACCATGTTCGGTACCGGGGTCGAGCAGATGATGATCTGGTTCTTGATGTCCACCATCAACCCCTGGGTGCGCCGCATCGAGCAATCCATCATCAAGGATCTCCTGACCCCCGCCGAGCGCATGCGCTTCTACCCCAAGTTCAACGTGGAAGGATTGCTACGCGCTGATAGCGCCTCGCGCGGGGCCTTCTATGCCGTCATGGTCAACAACGGCATTCTGACTCGCGACGAAGTGCGCGAGCTGGAAGATCGCGCCGCGATGGGCGGCAACGCTGCCGTTCTGACCGTGCAGACCGCCATGGCGCCGCTGGACAGCCTGGGCAACAACAACGTCGACCAGGCCGCGCGCAACGCGATGGCCGCTTGGCTCAAAGACCTCATGGCCGCGCAGCCGGCCGAAACCTGAAGGCACACACCCATGAGCATCAAATCCCTGCCGGCCGCGCCGGCGGGCCGCCCTTGCGCGGCCGTTGCATCGTACTTGGCGCCGCGCGCGCTCGACCGTTGGGATGCGCAGGTGCGCGCCGCGGTCGAGGACGATCAGGAGCGCACCATCAGCGTTTACGACCCCATAGGGCAGGATTTCTGGACGGGTGAAGGCGTGACCGCCCGACGGGTCGCCAGTGCGCTACGCGCCATGGGAGCCGGTCCGGTCACGGTGAACGTGAACAGCCCCGGCGGCGACATGTTCGAGGGCCTGGCCATCTACAGCCTGCTGCGCGAGCACAAGGGCGAAGTGACCGTGAAGGTGCTGGGGCTAGCAGCCAGCGCGGCGTCGATCATCGCCATGGCCGGTGACAAGGTGCAGATCGCCCGCGCTGGCTTCCTGATGATCCATAACTGCTGGGTTCTGGCCCAAGGCAACCGCCACGACCTGCGCGAGATCGCGGGCTGGATGGAGCCCTTCGACGCAGCGATGGCCGATATCTACGTGGCGCGCACTGGCGGCGACCTGGCCGATGTTCAGCGTCAGCTGGACGGCGAGACCTGGATCGGTGGAAGTCAAGCCATCGAGCAGGGTTACGCCGACGAGCTGCTGCCATCCGACCAGGTGGGCCGCGGCGGCGCCGACGGCGCATCCGCCAGTTCGATCCGGCGCATCGAGGCTGCAATGCGCGCCGCCGGCATGCCCCGCAGCGAGGCCCAGCGGCTGCTTTCCGATTTCAAGTCCAGCCTGAGCGATTCGGCTGGCGGCGGTGCGCGTGATGCCACCGGACTCGGCCCGAGCGATTCGGCCGACTTCAGCTCGTCGGCCAGCCTGGCCGCATCCCTCACCACCATCCTCAAATAGGAGCGTCTCATGGCGCAAATCGATCAGGACATCAAAGACATCAACGCCAACCTGGCGAAGGTGAACGACCAACTCAAGACCCACGCCGAGAATGCCGACAAGCAAATCCGGGCGCATCAACAGATCTCCGAGGACGCCAAGAAGCAGGTGGACGATCTGCTGCTCAAGCAAGGCGAGCTGCAGGCCGACCTGCGCGCCGCCATGCAAGTGGTGGCCAAGCTCGAGGGCGGCGGCGGCCAGCCGGGCAAGCCTAAGTCGCTGGGTCAGTCGGTGGCCGAGTCGGACGAGATCAAGAAGTTCAACCCCAGCATGCAGGGCAGCGTCACCGTCAAGGCGGCGATCACCCGCGAAGCGGACTCGGCCGGCTCGCTGATCCAGCCGCACCGCGTGCCGGGCATCGTGGCCACGCCCAACCAGCGGCTGTTCATCCGCGATCTGCTGACCTGGGGTCCCACCGACTCGAGCGACGTCGAGTTCGTGCGCGAAAGCGGTTTCACCAACGCCGCCGACGTGGTCGCCGAGAACCCGGTGGACCCCAAGCCCGAGTCCGATATCAAGTTCGAGCTGGATTCGGCGAAGGTCGCGACCATCGCGCACTGGATTCGTGCGTCCAAGCAGGTGCTGCGCAACGCCGGCCAGCTGCAGACTTACATCGACGGCCGCCTGATGTACGGCCTCGACCTCAAGGAAGAGCTGCAGATCCTGAAGGGGTCGGGCGTCGGCCTGAACATGAACGGCATCCTGACCCAGGCCATCGCCTACGCCAACCCCGGCGTGGTGGTGCAGAAGGAAACCCGCCTGGACCGCCTGCGCATCGCCATGCTGCAGGTGACGCTGGCCGAGTACGAAGCCGATGGCATCGTGCTCAACCCCATCGACTGGACCAGCATCGAGCTCACCAAGACCGATGACATGCAGTACCTGTTCGCCACGCCGCGCGGCCTGGCTGTGCCGGGACTGTGGGGCCGCCCGGTGGTTGCCACCCAGGCCATGGACCTGAACGGCTTCCTGACGGGCGCGTTCAAGTTGGGCGCGCAGGGCTGGGACGGTGAAGAGGCCAACATCACCGTCTCGAACCAGGATCGCGACAACTTCGTCAAGAACATGGTCACCATCCTCTGCGAGAAGCAGTCGACGGTGACTGTCTTCCGTCCGCAGGCATTCGTGAAGGGCAACTTCACGGGTCTGGATGCCGCGCCCGGCTCGGGCACCTAACAGACAGGGGCGCGGCCAGTTGGCTGCGCCCGGTCAACCAGGAGATGTCCATGGAAGTGAAAGTCAAGACCTCGTTCGAGCACAACGGTACGCGCCGCGCCGGTGACAAGTTCGATGTGCCCGAACATGCAGCCAAGCTGCTGAAGCACAAGGGCCTGGTCGAGATCCTGCCCGGTAGCAATGCCGATAAGGTTGTCGATCCGGCGGACAAGCAGGACAGCGCCGCACCGGTCGCGCCGCTCGATCCTGCCAAACCGGCTCGCCGCCGCGCGGCTGGCCAAGCCTGACGATGTCTGTCATTCAGCTGGCCACGGCCAAGGCATATCTGGACGTGATCCATTCAGCAGACGATGCGAAGCTGCAGCTTCTGCTGGATGGCGCTGAGGATGAGGCTGTGCAGTTCATGGGCCGGGGCCTACTGCAGCCGCATCCCACCGCCGTGATCGTGGATGGCGTGCTGGTCATCGCGCCGCCGCTGGAAGTGCCGCCGGCCAGCGTGGTGTTGGGCGTCATGCTGTTGCTTCAGGCCGCCTATCAGGCCACCCCGGATGATGCGGCGAAGCTGCGGGCCGCTGCTGAGATCAAGCTGCACCCGTTCCGAATCGGTCTGGGGGCCTGATGCTTGCCCACCGATTGCGGCACCGAATCACGTTTCTGCGCGAAAGCCAGGGCGCTCGCGATGCGGACAACCGGCTGGTGCCGGGCTCGGGCGGCTGGGTTGTCGCGTCGCTGCCCGATGGCACCCTCCTGGACGGCGTGCCCGCCGAGGTATTGACCGGTGCCGGACGGGAGTTTCACGCCTCGGGCGCTACGCAGTCAGACACGTCAGCTCGCATCAATCTGCGCTGGTTTCCCGCTGCCGACCACGAGCTGGCCACCTGGCGCGTTCGGTGGGACGGCCGGACCTACAACATCCAGTCAGTCGAGACCGATGTGACGGCGCGCCGAGAATGGCGCCTGCGTTGCGTCGATGGCCCGAGCGAAAGGGAATGACCATGACCACAACACCGCTGCGCGCGAAGCGCTTGCCGTCGGCCGTTCAGCTTGACCACATCGAGGCCGCGCAGGCCCGCATCGAGCAGAAGCTGGACGCTCTCCTGGCTGCGCTGGCAGCTGAGGGCGACGTTGAAGATCCGGCACCGCTTGATCTCGACGGCAACCCTTGCGGCGCCGAACGCGAGGCAGGGACGCCGCTGTGAAAGTCGAAATGCGCCTGCGTGGCATGGAGGGTGTGCTGGATACGCTGCACAGCCTGCCTGCTGAGGTCGTAAGCAAGCGCGGCGGGCCGGTCAAGCTGGCGCTGGCCAAAGGGGCCCGGCTGATCCGGGATCAGGCGAAAGCGAACCTGCGCGCGCAGATTGCCAAGAATCCAAACGATGTGTCTACGGGTCTGCTCGAGCAAAACGTGATCGCCAGCCGCGGCAAGCCGCCGTTCGGCAGTAAGGGCGAGCGTTACCTGGTGCGCGTGCGCCGCAAGGGCTATCCCGGCCGGCGTGGCGTTTCCACGCGCAAGACCGGCAGCTTGCTGGAGTGGGGGTCGAGCCACCAACCGACCAAGCCCTGGCTGCGGCCCGCCGTGCAGCAGAAAGGCGAGGCCGCCATCAACGTGATCACCGAAGACCTAAAGCGGCGTATCGAGGCGACTGTGCGCAAGCTGGCCGCCCAGAATCGAGGTAAGTGATGCTTTCCCCTGTGTTCCGAACCATCGCCACGCAAGCGGTGCAGGCACTGGTCGCTACCCGAATCTATGGCTTCGGCTCCGCTCCGCAAGGTGTGCAGCGCCCCTACATCACCTGGCTGACCGTCTCAGACGCCCCATACGAGCAGTTGAGCGGCCCGCCTGTGGGTGACAACGATACGGTGCAGATCGACTGCTACGCGGGCCCTGCTGACGACCAGGAGGTCATCTGCGTTGACCTGGCCAAGGCCGTGCGCGACGCACTCGACGCGGCCGGCATATCCAACCGGGTCGTGGTGAACCACCGCGAGACCGACACCAAGCTGTTCCGCATCGGCCTACAGGCCGACTTCATCCAATCCAGATAACCGCCCGGCTTCCCGGGCTTTTTTTTGCGAGGTCATCATGACTGCAGGCGTTCTCAAAACCCAAGGCACCGAAGTTTTCGTGCTCGACCCGTCCGCCGCCCAGCCCGCGATTCTGAAGATCGTCGCGCCCACTGGCTTCTCCGGGCTGGGCGCGGGCACCAAGTCCCAGATCCCCACCACCGACCTCGATTCCAAGATCGACGAATCCTCGGTTCCCGGCCTCGGGTCGCCGGGCGCGAGCTCGGTGCCGTTCAACTTCGTGCCCACGGCACCCTCGCACCGGGGCATTCTCACCACGCTGAAGGATCAAGCGGGCCTCATCCAGTTCGTGGTCGGCTTTTCCGATGGCGACGCCGAGCCCACCGTCGGCGCCGATGACGTCCTGGTGGCACCCGTCCAGCGCACGAGCGCATCGTTCTGGGGCTACATCAACGAGGTGACCATCGAGGCGTCCACGAATGCTCTGGTGACCGGCACGATGAGCATTCAGCGCAGCGGCCCGGTGACCTGGAACTTCAAGCAGTAAGCGATCGGCGAAACGCCCACACCACCGAGCAAGGACCATGATGAAAGACGAAGATCAAACCACCGCCGCGGCGCCGGCCAGTACCGTTCCCAACGAGATGTTCGCCAGCGATGCCGTGCTCGAGCGCACCGTCGAGCTGGCCGACGGCACGAAACACACCATGTACTTCAAGGAGGTGCCGGTGGTGGACTTCCGGCGCCACATGGACGGCCAGCGCTCGGAGAACGTGAACGTGCGGGCAAAGTCCATCGCCCACCTGATCGCCGCCAGCGTGGTCGAGCCCAACGGCCAGCCCGCCATGTCGGTGGCCCAGGCGTCGAAACTGAAGCCTGGCCCCGCGAACGCGCTGTTCCTGATGATCATGGAAATCAACGGCGCCACCGCACCGACGCCGGCCGCGGCCGGAGACGACGAGGGAAACTGATCAGCGGCCGCGCCTGGTTCTGGCATGTGCTGGCGCTGGCGCTGGGTGGCCGCACGATCGGTGAGTTGCAATGTGCCATGACGGAGCGCGAGTTCCGTTCATGGCAGCAGTTCTACCGGGAGCATCCATTCACGGACGCGCACCGGTATCACCGGCCCGCTGCGCTGGTCGCGCAGGCGCTGGCCGGCGGCGACATGGCGCCCCGCCTGGCCTGGCTCAACGGCGCGGTCGTCAACCAGGCGCCACCTAACGTGGAAGCCTCCCGGTTCTCTGAGGCGGACTTAGCGACCATGGCCGCGTTGGGAATGAAGCTCGAAAGCTAGAACTTCTGTCCGGTGTGGATCGTCGCGGCCAAGCGCAAGTTACGGCGCTCAATCATTTTCGGAAGCGTGAATGCGTCGATCAACCACCAGATAAAGACAATACCCAGCAAAAAAATCCCACCAACCGGGAAGGTCAGCCAACCCGCGAATTGCAGCAACAACATGACCACCCCCGTTAGGGTGTGTCCTGCATAGAAACGGTGCAGGCCGATCCCACCGAGCACCAACCAAAGCAGGTAAGCGACGCCAACTGATTTCTTGGAGGCGTCGTATCTCATCATTTTCACAACGTCGTCGGTCATGGTCTCGTCCAGATCAGAAGGTCGGCGAATCGTAACAGATCGTTTACAACTCGGCGCGAGCTAAGGAACCAAGATGTCAACTGCGGGCAGCATCGTTGTCGACCTGTTGATGCGCACGGGCTCGTTTGAGACTGATAGCAAGCGGGCCGAGCGCCGTCTGGCCGATATGGACAAGGCCATCGCCAAATGGGGTGCGCGCATCGGTACGGCCGTCGGAGTCGCGACAACGGCATTCGCCGGCTGGGTCGCTTATACCGCGTCAGCTGGTCGCGAAATCGACAAGCTGTCGACGCTGGCAAACTCTTCGGCGACCGAGTTCCAACGGTGGGCCTACGGCGTTCAAGCTGTCGGAATCGAGAAAGACAAGCTCGCCGACATCTTGAAGGATGTGCAAGACCGCGTCGGCGATTTCATGACCACCAGTGGCGGTCCGATGGCGGATTTCTTCGAGCAGATCGCGCCCAAGGTTGATTTGACCGCCGAGTCATTCCGCGGCCTATCGGGCCAACAAGCGCTCGGCCTGTTCGTGCAGAGCCTGGAAAAAGCAAATCTGTCGCAGGCGGAGATGATTTTTTTCATGGAGGCCATGGCTTCTGATAGTTCTCTTCTGCTGCCTCTTTTGACGGACAGCGCGGCTGGGATGCGTGAGCTTGGCGATGAGGCCGAACGCCTCGGCGTCGTCATGAGTGAAGATGCGGTGCGGGCATCGATTGATCTCGACAAGAACCTCACCCGGCTGAAAGCTGTAATCGGGGGAGCTTCCACCGCGTTGGCTAACGAGGCAATGCCTGCGCTCAGTATGTTTGCTGAAGAGGCAATCGAAGCGTGGACCCAAGCGGACACGCTGGATGGCGCTATCGCCAGTCTGAGCACCGACTCCGGTCTGCGAGAGTTTTTGAAGGGAGCGGTCCTTGGTATGGGGGTGTTGGCCGACGTTGCCGTATTCGCCGCCAAAGGCATTATGGTGGTCGTGCGTGCCATCGATGCCGGTCACAAAAATGCCAAGGCACTGCTAGCTTTAGCTAGTCGCCCATTGGACTGGTTTGCGGATGACAGCGAGACTGCAGAGCGCGATGCCAGTTACCAGGCTGCTCTCAACTCGGCTCGCGCTGCTAATGCTGCGTCGTTCGCCGCGCTTGGCGACGTTCTGTCTTATGAGGGCGATCGGAATTTCCAGGCGGGAAGGCGCACGGCTGAGAGGTTGGACTTCAATGCCAATTTTATCGGGCCTACCCAGCCACGCACACGGGCGGATGCGGGCGGCGGCGTTGATCGTAAGCCGGCCGACATCAAGGCCGAGCAGGCCTACACCAAGTGGCTGAGTCAGATTCAGCTTGAGGTCCGCTACCAGCGAGAACTCGCCGGCGCCTACGCACAGGGCCAGGCGGCCGTCGACAAACTGACCTTGGCACGCGACGTCGAGTCCAAGGTGATGGAGCTCGGCAACGCCCATCGCAGCGACGTCATTCGGCTGATGGAGGCCGAGCAACAAGCCCGCGCTATGGCTGACGCATCGAAAGTGCTGGCCGATCTGCAACGCGAGATCGACCTGAGCGGCGAACTCACTGGCGCCGAGCGGATGCGTTACGAGGTGACCAAGGGGATGTACTCGACGCTGCCCAAGCAGATGCAGGATGCCTTGGTGGCACGGGCGGCCGAACTGGATGCGGTTCAGCAGCAGATCGAAGTCGAACGGACCCTGCGCGCAGTCCGTGCCGAGGCCGCGTTGAGCGAACGCGCCTTCATGCGCGAGATGGAGGCGTATGGCCGCGGCGACCGTTTCCGTGGCCTGAATGAGGCGCTGTCGCAGATCGACGAACGCTACCAGCGCATCATGGACGACGCGCGCAACTCGCCCCGCGGGCTGTCCGACCAGGATCGCCAGCTGTGGGAAGGTCAGCGCGATGCAGAGATGGAGCGCGAGCGCGAGCGGTGGCTCGAGCGCACGCGAATGCAGGAGGATTGGCAGTTGGGCGCGCTGGAGTCGCTGACCAACTACGCCGACCAGAGCGCTGCCGTCTACGACTCCATGGGTTCTGCTGTCACCAACGTATTTCAAAGCATGGATCAGGCCCTGACTGCGTTCGTGACCAAGGGCAAGTTGGACTTTGCCAGCCTGGCCGACAGCATCATCGCCGACATGGTGCGCATCGCGGTGCAGCAGAGCATCACAGGCCCGCTCGCAAGGGCGCTGGGATCGGTGGCAAGTGCGTATTTCAGCGGCAGCAGCGGCATGCCCGAAACCAACAGCTGGGTGGGCATGGACCGCGCCACCTGGTCGGACGGCGGCTATACCGGCGACGGTGGCCGATTCGAGCCGGCCGGCGTGGTGCACAAGGGTGAAGGCGTGTTGAACCAGGACGAGATTCGCGCGCTGGGCGGCGAGCAAGGATTCAACGATCTGCGGCGCGCAATTCGCACCGGGCACTCGGCCGGCGGCATGGCGGGACGCCCTGCGCTGCCGCCATCGTCCGGCGGCGCCGGTGCCGCCGGATCGGTGACGGTGAATGCTTATGGCGTACCAGGCACCCCCGAGGTGCGCACCCGTCGCGACCGCAGCGGGGGCCTGACCGTCGACCTGCTGTGGAAGCAATTGCAGGGGCAGATGGTTGCTGAAATCAACCAAGGGCAGGGGCCGATGGTCAAGAGCATTGAGCGGCGGTATGCCCTGACACCGAAGCTGGGAGGCTGAGCGATGGCGATCCCTGTTTGGACCGGCCGCACCCCGCTGGCCGAGTTCTCCCGGCAGCCCACCGATCCGTTCACGCGAACGGAGATGGATAACGGCATGGCGCGGCACCGGGTGCGGTTCCGCGTTTACCCGATCACAAGCCCCTGCAGTTTCCTGTGTCAGACGCAGGCCGAATACGACCAATGGATCGAGTTCTGCCGGGACGAGCTGCAGCTGTACTCGGGCTGGTTCATGCTGCGCACCGCGGGGCCCGGCGGCGTTCGTCTGCGCCGCGTGCGCTGGGTAGCCGCGCCTGCAGAGGAATGGTTGGGCGCCGGCCGCTGGAAGGTATCCGGCCAGATCGAAACCCTGAACAACTCCTAACCGCCTTCGGGCGGTTTTTTTATGGATAGCAGATGTCGCTTGAACAGGCCCTGAGGGAGGCGTATGCCTCTGCGCCGCGCGATCGCGTGGCCTTCGACACCCTGGAGCTGCGGCACCCGGCCTTCGTGGACGACAACGGCCAGCCAACAGCGATCCGGGTGGTGATCGGCCATGAGGACATCCGCGCGCGGCTCGAGCTCGACGCGCCGCTGCACCCCGGCGAGTACGTGGATTTCCAAGCCGGGGCGTTTCGCTTTCGCCTTCCCGGCTTCGAGGAGAACCGCGTGCCGACGTTACAGATCACGGTCGACGGCGTCAGCCAAATGATCGTGGATCACCTCGAGGCCGCGGCGCAGTCTTCCGAGCCGATCGGTGTCATCTACCGGCCCTACGTCTCGACCGACCTGAGCAAGCCCGCCATGAACCCGCCGATCAGCATGTCGCTGAATCGTGTCACGGCAACCGGCGTATCGATCTCGGGTACGGCCACGCTGTCCGATGTGCACAACTGGCCTTTCCCGGCGGCCAAGTACATGCGCGCTCGCTTCCCGGGGATCTTCCGATGACCGCTGACGACGCCAACGCCTTTATCGGCTTGCCGTGGCGCTTCGGCGCCCGAGGCCCCGACGCTTACGACTGCTGGGGCCTTCTGCACGAATGCCGGCAGCGTTTCTTCGGTGGTGGCATCCCCGACACGGTGCTGGGTGAGCCGGCGCGTGCGCTGTACGCGCACAAGCTGCGCAGCGGCGAGTGGCAACTGGTCGCATGTCCGCAGCACGGCGATGGTGTCCTGCTGCGCGAGGGAGACCGCCCGCACGTTGGCATCTACCTGGATCTGGATGGCGGCGGGGTGCTTCACGCGATGGAAGGCCGAGGCGTGATCTTCACCCCGTTGCGGGGCCTGTTCGGCCTCGGTTACTCGAACCCCAAATATCACCGCATCTATGCTTAGCGTCATCATCCGGCGGGACCCGTTCCGTCCGAACTACCGGCCTGAAGCCGTAGCAGTCCGTTCCGGCACGCGCCTTGACACCGTGCTGCGCCGGCAGGGGTTCGTGGTGGGGCGAGGCCGCGCGCTGCGCCGGCCGGTGCCCTTCGTCGTTCAGGTGAACGGCGATTGGCTGGTGGCCGACCGCTGGGCGCGTCGTCTGCGCGATTCGGATGTTGTGGTGGTGCAGGTGCTGCCCGGCTTCGGCGGCGGGTCGAACCCCATGCAGATGGTCGCGATGGTCGCATTGGCGGTGGCGACCGCAGGCGTGGGCGCACTTGCCGCTGGCGCGTATGCCGGGGCGATGGGCGTTGCGGTGACGAGTGCGGGTGCCATGGCAATAGGAGCTGGCGCGGCCGCTGCGTTCGCCATAGTCGGCGGCATGGCCATCAACTCGATCTTCCCCCCGGCCAAACCGCCGGCGGCGATGCAGCGCGAGCAGGCCAGCCCGACGTATACGATAGGCGCGCAGGGCAACATGGCGCGGCCTTTCGAGTCGATCCCGGTGCGGTACGGCCGTCACCGTTTCTTCCCCGACTTCGCCTCGCAGCCCTACACCGAGATGCAGGGCAACGAGACGTACCTGTACCAGCTTTTTTGCATCGGCCAGGGCGAGTACGACATCGAGCAGATCCGCATCGAGAACACGCCTATCGAGAACTTTGGCGAGGTGCGCTACGAGGTGGTGCGGCCTGGCCAGCGCGTGACGATGTTTCCGGACAACGTGGTCACTTCCGAGGCGGTGCAGGGTATTTCCCTGGGCGCTTCGGGTTCGCCCGAGGGTGGCCCGGTGGGTCCCCATCCAGCCAATCCGCCGGGCACGCGCATTACCGAGATCGCCGTCGACATCACGCTGCCGCGCGGCCTGTTCTTCGTGGCCAACAACAACTCGAACCAGGAATACGACACGTCTTGGCATGTGATGGCGCGGCCGATCGACGACACGGGCGCCCCTCTCGGCCCCTACCAGTCCCTGGGCTATGAGCAGCTGCGCCTGTCCACGCCGACGCCGCAGTACCGGTCGTATCGGTACCCGGTGCCCGAGGGGCGCTGGGAGGTCACGGTCGAGCGCACGTCGCCGGCGCCACCCGAGAAGGATGTCAATCGCGCAGTGCGCGACGTGGTGTGGCAGGGGCTGCGCGGCTATCTGCCGTCGCATCAGGACTACGGCAACGCCACCATGCTGGCGATGGTCATCCGTGCGACCAACAGCCTGAACAACAGCACCGCCCGCCGCGTGAACATCGTTGCGACCCGGCGACTGCGCACCTGGGACCCCGTCCAGGGCTGGAGCCAGGGCACAACCGCGACCCGGTCGCCGGCCTGGGCCTTTGCAGACGCCTGCAAGGATGCCGAGTACGGGCGAGGGCTGCCCGACAGCCGCATCAACCTGCCCGCGCTCCATCGCTTGGCCGGCGTGTGGGCGCAGCGCGGTGACTTCTATGACGGGTCTTTCGACACCACCATGGGGTTTTGGGACGCGCTGACCCAGATCGCGCGTGTGGGCCGCGCCATGCCGCTGTACCAGCAGGGCATCATCGATATCATCCGCGACGAGCCCAAGAGCGTGCGCACGCAGATGTTCACGCCGGGCAACATGGTGGCGCAGTCCTTCTCGGTGGACTACGCCTACCCGGAGTTCGACAAGCCCGACCACATCATCGTCGAGTTCATCAACGATGTGACCTGGCAGCCGGATGAGGTCGAGTGCGCGTTGCCGGGCAGCTTGAAGCACCGCCCGTTCCGAGTGCAGATGCCGGGCATCACCAGTCGCGACCAGGCGTGGCGCGAAGGCATGACGATGTGCGCTCGCGACCGTGACCAGCGCCGGTTCGTGACGCTGCAGACAGAGTTCGAGGGCGGCATTCCCGGCTACGGCGACCTGGTCGAAGTCAGCCACGACGTGCCGAAGTGGGGCCTGTCCGGCTACGTCGAGGATTTCGACCCCGAGTCGCGCACCTTGACCACGTCCGAACCGCTGGAATGGTGGCCCGGCGAGAACCACTACATCGCCGTGCGCCGGCGTGACGGCTCGCCGGATGGTCCTTACCGTGTGGTGGCCGCCGGCCCGGTGCCTGCGCCTGAGGGCCTATCACCCGCTGAGCTGGCCGACCTGCAGGCGCGCCGCGTCCGGATTCTGGATTTGGCCAACCCCTACGCCCTTTACATCTCGAACGGGTCTGTCGACGAGTTCACGCACTACACCTTCGGTCCTGGTGAGCGCCGGGCGTTGCTGGCGCAACTCATGAGCGCGATTCCGGACGAGGAAATGCGCTGGTCGCTCGACTTGGTCAACTATGCCGAGTCCGTCCACCAGGCCGAGCTGGGCGGTGATGTGCCGCCACCGCCCGCGCCGTCCCTGTTGCCGGACCCGGCCGCCGCGCCGATCGTCGACAACGTGACGGTGTACGCGGCGATCGAGCCGGGCACCCAGATGGCGTCGGCCTCGCCGGCCCGCGGCGCCCTTCGATACGAGTTCGAGGGCAGCAGCGACATGGGCGTGACCTGGCAGGTGCTGGGCGAGCAGGCCGAACCGAGCCTGCTGGTGCGCCTGGCCGCCGGCCCCTGGCGGGTTCGCGTGCGCGGTGTCGGCGCGCTGACCGGTCCCTGGACGACCTGGACGGGTGTGGTGAGCGCCAATGCCGCGCCGCCGCCTGCCTTGACCAGCCTGACGGCCACCGGGCAGGTGATGGCTATCGACCTGCGCTGGACGTGGGAAAGCGGGCCCTGGCTGCGTTCGGTCGAGATCTGGATTTCCGAGACCCCGAACCTGTCCGACGCGCAGCTGATGGGCGAATACCGCCTGCCGCTGTCGCGCTTTACGCTGTACGGGCTGGCGCACGGCAAGAAGCTGTACTTCTGGGGGCGCATCCGCGACGAGGCAGACCAGCCGGGGCCGTGGTATCCGCAGGGGCCGGGGGTGGTGGGCGAGTCCAGCTCGGACGCCGGGCCGATCCTTGATCTGATCCTGGACCATGTCGTCAGCTCGGAGCAGGGCCAGACGCTGTTCGCCGGGCTCGAGCGCATCAACCTGGCTGTGCTGGCGCTGCGCGCAGACGCTGGTGCTGCCGACGGTGCCTTACAGGCGCTGACCAAGGAGGGCAAGCAGCAGCGCGCCGCGTTGCTGGCGGAAACCGCCGCACGCGCCGAGCAGGTCGGCCGTGTGGCAGATGAGCTGGTGCAGACTGGCACCGACCTGGCCGCCGAGGTGCAGGCGCGGATATCCGGGCAGCAGGGCTTGGCCGCCGGTCTCTCGGCGGAAGGCGCGGCGCGCACGCAGCAACTGAACCTGCTGCGCGGCCAGATCAACGAACGGCTGAATGCGGTCGACGGCGAGCTCGCTGGCATCCTGGGCACCGAGGACTACGACGCCGCGCGCGCCTACGCGCAGGGCAACCTTGTTTCCTTCAACGACAAGCTGTACCGAGCACGCCAAGCTGTGCCGGTCAACACCCCGCCGGTGGCCGGGGGCGACACCGCCTATTGGGCGCTGATCGGCGATTACACCAGCCTGGGCGCAGCGGTGGGCGATCTGGCCAGCCGCATGACCTCGGCCGAGCTGGTGCAGGAGGATCAGGCCAGCCGCATGGGCTCGCTCGAATCGGAAGCCGAGGGGCTGGCGTCGAACGTCCAGTCGTTGCAGCAGACGACCGCCGGCCAGGCGCAGGCGATGCAGGGGCTCGGTACCCGGCTGGGCGAAGCCGAGAACACGGCGCAGACCGCGCTGACGACCTCGACGCAGGCCGCGCAATCGGTCAACAACCTCAGTTCGACCGTCGGCGGGCTGGGCACACAGATCGAAGGTCTGGACCAGACCACCACGCAACTGGCGATGTCAGCCCAGGCGATCAAGGCGACCGCTGAGGGCGCCGCAAGTGGAGTTGAGCAGGTGCGCACCGCGCAGGCCGGCCAAGCAGATCAGCTGGTCACGCTGCGCACCGACGTCGACGGCGTTTCGTCGTTGGCTCAGACGCTGCAGCAAACCAGCGACGAGCAGGCGAGCTCGCTGGATACGTTGCGCTTTGACGTTGACGGCACCAAGAGCGACGTGTCGCAGCTGTTCGAAGTCTCCGAAGGGCTGGCCAGCCGCGCAGACACGCTTGACGTCTCGGTGGGCGGGCTGCGCAACAGCGTCACCGACCTGGCCAGGGCCAGCGAGCAGTTCGCGCTGACGCTGTTGGAACTGCGGGCCACCGCCGGCGATGCCGACGCCTCGCTGACGACGATGCGGCGAGTTCAGGCCGATACGGTCGAGCAGGTCACGCGGCTGGTGCTGCGCGCCGATGGCGCGGTGCTGCAAATCACCGACCTAATGCGCATCCAGGATGGGCAAGCCCAGCGCCTGGTAGAGATGCAGGTCGAGGCTGACGGCTTGCAGTCGCGCACCGTGACGCTGGAGGAGGCTGCGGAAGGTTTCGCCAGCCGATTCCAGGAGGTCGAGACGGACATCGAGGGCATGTCGAGCTCGGTGCAATCACTGTCGCAGGCGCAGGAGGGCTTGGCGACCCAGTTGGGGCTGGTCTCAGCGACAGCCGCAGGCGCAGCGGCAGGAGTGGAAGCCGAAGCCACGGCCCGCGTCGCCGGCGACCAGGCGCTGGCGCAGGAACTTGTCATGCTGTCGGCGTCCGTAGAGGATCAGGGCGCGTCGATCGGGCTGCTGGACCAGGTCACGCAGGATCAGGCGCTGCGGCACCTGGAGATGATGGCCGAGGCCGGCGCCAACGAGGGTTTCATCACCCAGCAAATGCGGCTGAGCGCCACGCACGGCCAGCAGATTTCCCAGCTGGCCGTTCAGGGTGATGGATTCTTGGCCGCGATCCAAGCCGCGCAGCAGGCGCTGATTGACCAGGAGCAGGCGCTGGCCTCAGCGGTGCAGATCCTACAGACCGGAATCGGCGACGCCGAGGCGCTGGCCGAGATTGCGATGGAGTCTGTCACGACCTTGGATGGCAAGGTAACCTCCACGATCAACCTCAAGACCGAAGTGGTGCTCGAGGGCCATCGGGTTATCACCGGGCTGCAGATCGGCTCGGCGGGCGAGGGCGGCGAGGCCGAAGGCAGCGTGCTGGTGTACGCGCAGCGGTTCGGCATCGTCGACGAGGCGTCAGGCCAGCTGGCGCTGCCGTTCGTAGTGCAGAACGGCCAGATGGTCGTCGCTGATGCCGTGATCGGCCAGCTGTCCGGCGAGAAGATCCGGGCGAACACGCTCGATGCCAATGCGTTGACGGCCACCAGCTTCAACGCGCGGCTGGCGAACCTAGATCAGGCTTACATCCGCACGGGCAACTTGGTCGATCTCGCGGTGAAGACCGGCAAGATCGACAACCTTGCCGTCGGCACACTGAAAATCGCTGACAACTCGGTCACCATCAATACTGTCGAGTCAGCTGATCTGACATTCTGGAGGGACAGCTGGGGCGAGCTGCAAGGGACGTACATGCACACGGCCATGATCACGCTGCCGGCGCCTGGTTATGTCACTGCGTTCGTCGATTGGTCGTGGCGAGTGCCTTTCTCGGCACCGGAGAGCTACAACATGCCATCGCTGTATTGGGTCGAGTCAAACATTGGGTGGAGCGGCGATACCGGGCCGGAAACTGTCCGGCCACCGTTCGGGAACTGGCTAGCTAGATCCCAACGTTTTTTTTCCTCAGGCCTCCTGCCGGCCGGAACGCACTGGGTGATCGCCCGCTTCAGTACGACCTCGATCGGAGCTAATACCTTGCACTACACGCGGGCTCGACTGAGCCTTTTCGCATCGATGAAATGATGGATATGCACACAGTTTCGCCTGTAAGTACCAATCTATCTCTGGTGTTCTATGACGGCCAGGGTCGAATCGTTCAGCTGGCTTCAATCGCACCGACGATTCTCGAGCGACGGCTGGATCTGGCTCGGCAGCAGGGGCTGAGTTGGGTACAAGGCGATGCAGACATCGATCGGGACTATGTGCTGCCGCAAGGCAGCATCGCACCAAGGCCGAACAATTCAGCTCGTCTAGACGGGAGGACACTGCGAGATTTGCCGCAACCCTGCCAGATACGCATTGGCGGTGATGTTTATGACTGCTCGGGTGCGTTCTGCGAGCTGCACTTCGACCTGCCGGGCCCGCACATCGTCACTGTGCTCGCTTGGCCGTACCTTGATCGGGAGTTTCGCATTGAAGATCCACCGCAAAGCCTCGGCTGAGGACATTGGGCGAGCGCGTCGCGCGGCCTATCCCGATATCGGCGACCAGATCGACGCGATCTATAAGGGTCTGGCCGCCCTGCGCGCGCAGGGCAACGACTTGCCGGCGGACACAATCGCCTGGATCGACAAAGTCGCGGCAGTCAAAACCCGATTTCCCAAGTAGCGCCCCACAACTTCATTCAGGCCCGCACACGCGGGCCTTTTTCTTTGGAGCATCACATGCAGAAAATCGAACAGATCATCGTGCGCAACATCGGCAACAAGCTCACCCAGGAGCTGGCGCAGGGCTTGTTCATGGCGCTGGCCGAGGAAATCAAGGCGCAGGTCGACGCCGGCGTGAAGGCCGCGACGGAGGCGGCTGCTGGCCAAGCTGTGGGGCAGCCGAATGCTGACTGAGATCGAGCGCAGGGTGACCAGCAGCGGCGGGGTCTGGTCTGCGCTCGCGGTCGGGCCGCTGGTCGTGACTTCGGTCATCGCCGCCAACCTCGCCACCGCGGCGACGCCGGTGTCAGTGCGCCTGCGCAAGGCGCCCGGCAGCACGCAGATCGTGCCGATGGACTTGCTTCCGGGCGCCGAGGGCCAGCAAGGCACCCGCCTGCGCCTGGTGGTGCTGCCGCTGATGGCTGGCGATAGCCTGGATGTGCGCAGCGATGCGCAGGTGAGCTGGCTGGCGCTGGGTGCCGAGCTGATCTCGGCCCGGCAGTTCAACCGTGTGCTGTCGGCCGCCGGCGATGCCTGGGCGACCATAGCGGATCAGCCCGGCTCGGTGACCGGCCTGCTGGCGGCCAACCTCGGGTTGGGCGAGGCCGTGCTTTCGGCTCGGGTGCTACGGGCCGGCAACGCGACTTCCATGGTCGTGGCCAGCGAGCGGATCGAGGAAGGCGCTTCGCGACGCATCACGCCCGTGTGCGTCCTGGCCGCCGGCGAAAGCCTGCAAGTGCGGGCGCGCGGCACGGTGGACTGCATTGCAACGGGGGTACTTGCATCATGATGGGACCGGTATCGACTCTCAGCCGCTGGCGGGACGAGGCGCTGAACCTCGATTTCCTGTCGGGGGTGGTCAGCGATCTGCTGACGCACACGCGGGCAGGCACGGCGCTGTACACCGACGCCAAGGGCATGCTGCGCACGGCGGCGATCAATCAGCCCCGCATCGACTACGACCCCGAGACAGGCCAGGCGCGCGGCTTGCTGCTCGAGGGGGCCAGCACGAACCTGCTGCGCAATTCGTATTTCCGGGCTGGCGACTCGTGGAACGCGGTGCGCGGCACGCTGCAGGCGAATGTTGGCTTAGCGCCGGACGGGACCAGCACCTTGTCACGGTTCGTGCATGACGCGACGACCAACCCTTACTGCTTTCCGGGGGCGACCAACAGCGTCCAGTACACGGCGAACGTGAAGTACACCGCGTCTGGCTTTTTCAAGCTCGACCCGAACGGCAAGAGCAGGACGGCGCACCTGGTCGGGCATCAAGCAGTGTTCGGTCAGGAGCGCTCGATCGCCGTGAACCTCAAAACTGGCGCTGTCACCGCCGGCAGCGCGGCTGTCGAACGCTGGGGTTTCAAGCGCTACCCCGGCAATTTCGTGCATGTCTGGATGACCAACACAGCCGCTACGTCGGGTAGCTCGTACCCGCTGATCGTCTGGTGCCGTGAATCGTTCGCGCCGGGGGATGTCGCCGATTTCTGGGGCCTCGATCTCAAGGCAGACCCGTACCTGACGAGCCACATCCCAACGCTGGGCGCGGCAGCTTCGCGGGCCGCAGACGTCTCTCACATCGACGGCGCACGCTTTGCCAGCTGGTTCAACCAGGCTCAAGGCACGTTCGTATTCGATGGCGTCAATCTGGCATACGACATCGGCGACACCACGTTGATGGTCGTCGATGACGGAAGCACCGGTCAGACCAACCAAGTCAGTATTCGGACGTCGGCCTCCGGCATCACCTGGCGTCTCACAACTCGGGCGCATGGGCAGGCTGTATTCGATGCAGGCATGCTCACCAATCCAGTCGGGTCGCGCGGTCGCTTCGGGTTCTCCTACGGTGCGCCGGCCGGCTGGGAGGCTGCCGTATCCAGCGGCTTGGTCTTGCCTCCGACCGCTGGCACCCTGCCGGTCGGGATGAGCCGACTGCGATTCGGATCTCGCGGTACCGGCGCGATCAACGCGCTCCTGATCCGTAACATCCGCTACTGGCCGCGCGCCATGGACGGCGAAACGATGAAAAAAATGGTGCAGCTATGAAGAGGGTGATCCTTCGCGTTCCGGCCGGGCTGCGTTTCGCAGACCTGCCGGAGGAACAACAGGCCGCGATCCAGACGGTGTTCGCGCAGTTCGTGCTGCCGGTGCCCGGGACGATCGAGGCCGACGGCTACGAGCTGGTCGACGGGCTGACGGGCGATAACTTCGACCCGGAGGTCATGCCGGGCCTGGGCATGGATTGGCCGGTGCTGGGCCTGTGGCAATGGGACGGCGCTGGCGACCTGGTGGCGCTGCAGTCTCTGGCCGACGAACTGTTCCTGCGCCACCTGCCGCCCGAGAACCTGCTGTCCGAAGACGAGGTGATCGAGACCCAACCGCCAACGCTGCACGAGCCGCACCGCTGGGCCGGCTGGCCGCTTCTGCTGTAGCCCAACCCTCAGTACCGCAACGCCCGCCTCGAGCGGGCTTTTTTTCGCCTGGAGAAAACAATAAATGCGCAAGATCGTCGTCACAGCCGGGCACAGCAGCACCGACCCCGGCGCGGTGGGCCACGGTAAGACCGAGGCCGACATCGTGCTGGAGTTCCGCGACCTGGTGGCCGACGCGCTGCGCGCGGCCGGTATCGCCTTCGTCAAGGACGGCGAGCGGGACCAGAACCTGCCGCTGCCGCGCGCGATCGCGCTGGTCACGCCCGGCAGCGTGGCGGTGGAATTCCACTGCAACGCCGCCGCGGCGCCGGCCGTCACCGGCGTCGAAACCCTGTCGCATGAGCAGAACCGTGCGCTGGGCCTGGATCTCTGCGCCGCGGTGGCCGAGGTGCTGGGCATTCCGAACCGTGGCGCCAAGGGGGAGGGGGCAGGGCAGCACAGCCGCCTGGGCTTCGTGCGTGCCGGCGGGCTGATCCTCGAGCTGTTCTTCATCAGCAACGCCAGCGACCAGGCCCGCTACCAGGCCAATAAGCTGGTGCTGGCCGAGCGCGTGGCGGGCGTGCTGGCCGCGCACGCGCTGCGCGCATAAGGGGGCAGCTATGGACGCGGAAACCCTCACCTGGGCAGGTGTCGGCGCGGTAATTATTGCCGGCTTCGGTAAATGGATCGTGCCGCTGCTGGGCCGGCTGCTGGAGAACGCCACCGCCACGGCCCGAGCTTCTGGCGACGTGCTGGCCACCGTGCAAGCCGAGCGTGACCAGTGGAAGAAGCAAGCCGACCTGCAAACGGAGCGGATCGCCGATCTGCTGGAGAAGTGGGCCGACATGAAGGCCAAGTTCGACCTGCTGCAGTATCAGCTGCAGGAGGCCACCGAGCTCAACACCAAGCTGTTGGAAGAGCTCAAGGTACATCGGGAGAGCAAGGATGCCTGACATTTTTAAGCGGTGGTGCGAGTGCAACCCCGATCGCGCGCAGCAGCTCGGTCGGGCGGTGCGGCTGTGGCTGGCGTATCTGGGTCTGGTGACCTTCGGCGCCCTGATCACTGGACCACTCATATATGCCTGGTTCGACGGCCAGATGATTCAAATGCGTGCCGACCAGACGGCCGAGCTGCAGCGGATGCAGGACATCAACCGGCAGCTGGTGCTGATCATCGAAAAGCGGCTGCCGGCCATAGCCGAGACGGCCGGGGCAGCGGCCGAGACCGCCAGCGGCGCGGCGGTTACTGCCAGGGCGGCAGCTGACGCCGCCAAACAGGCGGCCGGCGCGGCCGGTACAGCAGGCAGGGCGGCCACGACAGCAGCCACCACCGCGAAGGCGGCCGCCAGCACCGCGGGCCAGGTGGCGCGCAAGGTCGACCAAGCTGTCACGCCGCGGCCACTGCCGCCGATGCAAGACCCCGACGAGTGGTTGAAATGAAGGCTCTGATCGCAAAGGCCTGGCCCTACCTTCTGTCCGGGCTGCTGGTGCTGGTCGTCGTGGCGTCGCTGAACTGGTACGGCGACAAGCGCGAGGACGAGGGGTACGGCCGCCGCGACCTAGAGGCAAGGGCTGAAGTGTCGGCCGCCCAGCAACAGGCGCGCGATGAAGAGCGCCGCCGGATCACTGAACAGGAGAAGCTGAAAGATGAAGCCGACCAAGAACTGGCCGCTGCTGTTGAGCGCGAGCGCCGCGCTGGCGATGTCCGGGTGCGCCAAGCCGTCGCCGACTATGCCCGTCGCCATCGACCCGCCGGCGATCCCAGCGCTGCCCAGTCAGGCGCGGCAGCCGACGACCCCATCGGAGTGCTCGCCGTCGTGCTTGGCGAACTTGATGACCTGGCGGGAATCTACGCTGCGCAAGCTGACCGGGCCCGCATCGCCGGACTGACTTGCGAGCGCGCGTATCGGGCAGTTAAGGGCCAATAGATGCCCCACGCCACGAGGGCGTGGGGCTGTTCGCTACGTCAGTTGGGGAATCCCATATCGTGTTACTTGCTGCGGTTGCGCAAGACGATACGGAACGGCTTGCCGTTGGGGCGGCGGATGACCCGGCCTTTCACGGTGATAGTCATCCGATAGATGACGCGTTCGTCGCTTTGGGGCATTTGGTGCTCCTAGACGCGACCCTAACATCCAACTTGACGTTGACACCGCTAAGCGGTACCACCTAGAATACTAGGCCGAGTAGTAAATCAGTCAAGACGCTCCGCTCATAGGGTCTTTTAAGCGGCACGTTTTACAGGGGCCTTGAAGCGTTGCAGCGCTTCAAGGCCTTTTCTATATAAGACTTTGCTTCCTAAGTTCCTCAATTCGTCTCGTGGCCGCCGGGGAAGAAACTTGGTAGTGCAACACCAGCTCTGCAGAAGTCCGAAAGCCTTTACGGCGGATATCATCAGCTGGCATTAAGAATTCCGCAGCAAACCTGTTCGCCTGCCATTCGCTATCTTCATAGGCCTTAATAGGCTCCGTGCTACGCCGCTCTCTGTGAAAGGCGCGGGTGTGGCTAAGAGCCAAGTGTCCAAGTTCGTGCACCACGGTAAATCTTGCACGTGGTGCATCCATGCAAGCCCCCGCATAAGTTTCGGAGGAGAACTGAATCAGCGCTCGTTCCGGTACACAGCAAGCCTCCACACCGTCGGGCATTTCACCTCGATCAAGTACGTCGTAGGTAATGCCCCAGTCTGTCCAAGACTCAATGAATTCCTCCATCGGGAAAAAACCAAAATCCTGCGCGATCCCGAACACTTGACGCACATGAGCTGCATGGCGACGAATTTCCAGAATGCTGCGTGGCGCAACTCGGAATCCATGTGTGATGGAGGGCCCGAACATGGCGTTAGTCCTCGTCGACTTCTTGCAACAGTTGAGAAAAACGTTTCATCTGATCCTCCGTTAAATTGGCCCGGGCAAATCCAGCAAGCATCATCATCTGCTCGGGCTTCATCCCTTTCAGTGGGATCGACTCGTTAGCAACATCAGCGAGGGGCCGAAGGTTCGGCACTCGCACACTCTTTGTCGCAAAGTACGCTTCAATTCTCGTGGACCAATCCGCCGAAATCTTCTTTCGACCGACTTCCAACCCGCTCAGGTACGCCGGGGTCACACCGAGGTCTTCTGCCATTTTTTGCAATGTAACCTTGGCATCGATGCGGGCCTTGCGGACAGCACTTCCGAATGCAGTAAGGTTCATGCCAACTCTCCTAAGCTAAACGTCGACACCGTCGACAGAAGTTAATTTACCATAAAAGGTAAAGAAAAGCGCTATTTTTAGTACGGCTATTTGTTCAGTGCCACAGCTTTGTAAAGAGAGCTAAAGCACGTCTGGCTAGATAGCTTGTGTTTTCCCTGGCTCGGCCTGTGCGGCTTGCTGCGCAGCTTCTTCCTCTTCCTGCCGTCGCTTCATCCCAATGCCCTTGCCAGCACCACTGCGGCGCCGCCGATCAGCCGAGTCGATCGCGGCGTAGTCGGGCTTATAGTCCGGGTCAGGCTGTAGGTGACCGACGCCCCAGGAGCACCCGTTGTGCTGCGCCCGGTAAGCCGCCTCGGCAGCGCACGCCGCGCGGTAGGCTATGACGGCTGGCTCTTTCCCGAGCCGGGCCTTCGTCGTCTGGGTCGCGGTGTTGGCTTGGCCAACCTCTCTCTCCCATCTCTCGATCACGGCCACGTACCAGTCCAGGTCTTCGAGCACCTGGTGGAGCCGGCGCACCTCCCACAGCAGCACTCGCGCGTCCGACATTGCCGGGCTGCGCGCCGAGATCTCGCGGAGCGTTTCGAGATGGAGCGATGGCTTGAACGTGGGACGCATGGTGGCGGAATATGCTGTATGAATATACAGTATATTCCGGCAAAAAGCGGCGACGGATCAGCGCGCCATCGACTCGGCGATCAGTCGATCGGAGGCGCCAATATCGGGTCGCGATCAGAAATGCGGAACGTCTTGCGGAACAAATGCGGAACGCCCGGCAAGGCGATTGGCGGACGGCAACGCTAAGTGTTTGATTTTGCTGTGGTGCCCGGGGCCGGAATCGAACCGGCACGCCTTGCGGCGGGGGATTTTGAGTCCCCTGCGTCTACCAATTTCACCACCCGGGCCTTGGGGGATCGCACAGGTCCTGCCGACACGAGCCGAGCGGCTCGCCACCTGTGCGTGGCTTCAATGAAGTCGGCAATTATAGACCCTCTTGAAAAAGTTGGCAGGCGCCCCCACTTGCCGCCTATCGGGCCGCGCGACGGCCCCGAGCCATTCATGCAACCCCTTGATTTGAAAAGAGCCATGAGCGAACAAGCCACGTCTACTGAAACCCTGGGATTCCAGGCCGAGGTCAAGCAGCTGCTGCACCTCATGATCCATTCGCTGTACAGCAACAAAGAGATCTTCCTGCGCGAGCTGGTGTCGAACGCGTCCGACGCCTGCGACAAGCTGCGCTTCGAGGCGATCGACAATCCGGCGCTGATGGAAGGCGGCGCCGAGCTGCGCATCCGCATCGACTTCGACAAGGACGCGCGCACGATCACGCTGTCGGACAACGGCATCGGCCTGTCGCGCGACGAGGCGGTCGCCAACCTGGGCACCATCGCCCGATCGGGCACGCGCGAGTTCTTCTCGCGCCTGACCGGCGACAAGCAGAAGGACGCCCAGCTGATCGGCCAGTTCGGCGTGGGTTTCTATTCGTCGTTCATCGTCGCCGACAAGGTCACCGTGGTCAGCCGCCGCGCCGGCCTGCCGGCCAACGAGGCGGTGCGCTGGGAATCCGATGGCCAGGGCGAATTCACCATCGCGCAGGTCGAAAAGGAAGGCCGCGGCACCGATGTGATCCTGCATCTGCGCGCCGACGAGGACGAGTTCCTGGACGGCTGGCGCCTGCGCAACGTGCTGCGCCGCTACTCCGACCACATCTCGCTGCCGATCGAGATGCGCAAGGACGAGTGGAACGAAGAGAAGTCCGAGCAGGTCAAGACCGACGAGTGGGAAAGCGTGAACCAGGCCAGCGCGCTGTGGACGCGCAGCAAGTCGGAGATCGACGACGCGCAGTACCGCGAGTTCTACAAGCATGTGTCGCACGACTGGGACGAGCCGCTGGCCTGGACCCACAACCGCGTCGAAGGCCGCAACGAATACACGCAGCTGCTGTTCGTGCCCAAGCATGCACCGATGGACATGTGGGACCGTGATGCCCGCCGTGGCGTGAAGCTCTACGTGCGCCGCGTCTTCATCATGGACGATGCCGAGCAGCTGCTGCCCTCGTACCTGCGCTTCGTGCGCGGCGTGATCGATTCGGCCGACCTGCCGCTGAACGTGTCGCGCGAGATCCTGCAGGAAAGCCGCGACGTGCGCGCGATCCGCGAAGGCTCGGCCAAGCGCGTGCTGTCGATGCTGGAAGACATCGCCGAGAACCGCGCCGACGATTACGCGGCGTTCTGGACCGAGTTCGGCCAGGTGCTCAAAGAGGGCACCGGCGAGGACGCCGCCAATCTCGAGCGCATCGCCAAGCTGCTGCGCTTTGCATCGACCCATACCGAAGGCGGCGCGCAGACGGTGTCGCTGGCCGATTACGTGGGCCGCATGAAGGAAGGCCAGGACAAGATCTACTACGTGACCGCCGACAGCGTGACGGCGGCGTCCAACAGCCCGCACCTGGAGATCTTCCGCAAGAAGGGCATCGAGGTGCTGCTGCTGACCGACCGCGTCGACGAGTGGATGCTGTCCTACCTGCGCGAGTTCGACGGCAAGCAGCTGGCCTCGGTCGCCAAGGGCGGCCTGGATCTGGAGCAACTGGCCGACGACGCCGAGAAGCAGCGCCAGTCCGAAGTGGCCGAACAGTTCAAGCCGCTGGTCGAGCGCCTGCAGGCTGCGCTGGCCGACGAGGTCAAGGAAGTGCGCGTGACGCTGCGCCTGGTCGATTCGCCGGCCTGCGTGGTGGTGGGCGAGAACGAGCTGAGCCCGCACCTGCTGCGCATGCTCAAGTCGGCCGGTCAGGAGGCGCCCGAGTCCAAGCCGGTGCTCGAGATCAATCCCGGGCACGCGCTGGTGGCGCGCATCCAGCAGGCGCCCGACGCACAGTTCGCCGACTGGGCGCGGGTGCTGCTGGATCAGGCCAAGCTGGCCGAGGGCGCGCACCTGTCCGACCCGGCAGCCTTCGTTAAACGCCTGAACAGCCTGTTGCTGCAGGCTTGACGCGACGGCGGGGCAACCCGCCCCGCTGTTGATGTTGTGCCGAAGTGCCCGAAGGGCGGCCCGCGTGGCCGCCCTTCGTACGCCAAGCCTAAGCGCGTCGCGCGGCACATCCCGCGTCGGTCGCGCCGGCATGCCGCGCAGCCATTCAGGCGCCGGGCATGTTGTGGCAAAGTGATGCCCGGTGCGCGCCCTTCAGGGCCGCATCGCACCCGCCAGCCAGGAGCATGCATGGTTTCTCGTCCCGCCACGGACACCCCGACGACGCGCGCGGCCATCACGCCGTGGCGCTCCTTGTTCACCACCGACTTCTGCGGCATCGGCCTGGCGCTGGGCACCCTGCTGTTCGCCGCGTCGCTGACGCCGTCGCTGGTGCCGCGCGAGCCGATGTTGCAAGGCCTGCTCAGCGGCATGTGCCTGGCCTGCGGCTATGGCATCGGCGCGCTGCTGCGCTGGGTCTGGCGCTCGTTGCAATTGCCCGAGCTGCGCGCGCGTGCGCGTCGCTGGGGCCTGATCGCGGCGGCAGTGGGCTGCGGCATCGTGGCGGTGCTGACCCTGTGGTGGGCCACCGGCTGGCAGAATCGCCTGCGCGAATTGATGGGCATGGCGCCGATCGACAGCGCCGGGCCGTTCACGGTGGCGGCCGTGGCGCTGGGCGTGTTCGTGCTGCTGCTGGGCATCGCGCGGGTGGCCGGCGTGATCGCCCGGCGGCTGTCGCACCGCTTGGCGCGCTACATCCCCGGCCCGACCGCGGCCTTGCTGGGGCTGCTGGCGACCGCGGCGCTGTTCTGGACGCTGGGCAACGGCGTGCTGGTCAACGGCGCGATGCAATCGCTGGACAGCGTCTACGCCGAGCTCGATGGCCGCTTCGAGGAGGACGTGCCGCGCCCGACCGATCCGCTCAAGAGCGGCGCGCCGCAATCGCTGCTCGATTGGGAACAACTGGGCCGCCAGGGTCGGCAGATGGTCGCGGCCGGACCCGACCGCGACACCATCGCGCGTGCCACCGGCCGGCCGGCGCTTGAGCCGCTGCGGGTCTACGTGGGCCTGAACTCGGCCGAGACGCCGCAGCAGCGCGCGCAACTGGCGCTGCGCGAGCTGCAACGGGTCGGGGCCTTCGAGCGTTCGAACCTGGTGATCGCGACGCCGACCGGCAGCGGCTGGGTCGATCCGCAAGGCCAGCAGGCGCTCGAGTACGTGCTGGGGGGCGATGTCGCGACGGTGGCGGTGCAGTATTCGTATCTGGCCAGCTGGGTGGCCCTGCTGGCCGACGCCGAGTACGGTGTCGAGACCTCGCGCGCGGTGTTCTCGGCGGTCTACGAGTACTGGCGCAGTCTGCCGCGCGAGCAGCGGCCGAGACTGTATCTGCACGGCCTGAGCCTGGGCGCACTCAATTCGGTGCAAAGCCACGATCTGCACCAGGTGATCGGCGATCCGTATCAAGGCGCGCTGTGGTCGGGGCCGCCGTTCAATACGCCGACCTGGCGCACCGTGACGCAAGAGCGCAATCCCGGCTCGCCATCCTGGCTGCCGACCTTTCGCGATGGCTCGGTGATCCGCTTCACGTCGCAGCAGAACATGCTGGACGACGCGCCGGCGCCCTGGGGGCCGTATCGCGTGGTGTTCCTGCAATACGCCAGCGACGCGGTGACCTTCTTCGATCCCTATTCGGTGTGGCGCCGGCCCGAATGGCTGGTGCCGCCGCTAGGGCCGGACGTGTCGCCGGAGATGCGCTGGATTCCGGTGGTGACCTTCGTGCAACTGGCCTTCGACATGATGGTGGCGGTCGAACCGCCCAAGGGCTTCGGGCACGTCTACGCCTTCGGCCATTACGCCGATGCCTGGGCCTCGCTGACCGGTCCGTCGGACTGGACGCCGCAGTCGCTGGATGCGCTGAAACAGTGGGTGGCGGCGCAACGCGACGAGGGCGAGGCCGGCACTGGACCCTGAGCGGCGCGACGAACCACCGCGCCGCGCACCGGCCCCGCTCGAGGGCGCGGCGCGCGACGGTTTTTTTACACCACCTGGCTCTCGAGCTTGCCTTGCGTGAACCAGCCGTCCAGGTTGCGCAGGAACAGCTCGCCCATGGCCTGGCGCGTCTCGCTGGTGTTGCTGCCGACGTGCGGCAGCAGCACGACCTGATCCATCGCCATCAGCGCCTCGGGCACCTGCGGCTCGTGTTCGTAGACATCCAGGCCGGCGCCGGCGATCGTGCCGTCCTCGAGCGCGCGCACCAGTGCCGCCTCGTCGACCACCGAGCCGCGTGCGACGTTGACCAATCGGCCTTGCGGGCCCAGCGCGGCCAGCACCTTTGCATCGACCAGATGCCGCGTCGCGGCGCCGCCCGGCACCACCACGACCAGCCAGTCGCTGTCACGCGCGAGGCTGACGGCGTCGGGCCGGTAGCCGTAGTGCGCCGGCGCGTCGGCGCGCGGACGACGGTTCGAATACAGCACCTCCATGCCGAAGGCTTCGGCGCGGCGGGCGACCTGCAGGCCGATGGCGCCCATGCCGAGGATGCCGCAACGCTTGCCGGCCAGGCTGGTGCCCAGGCCGAAGTGCTCGCCGCGCCAGCGGCCGGCGCGCACGAAACGATCCGCCTCGCAGACGCGCCGCGAGACCGACAGCAGCAGCGCCAGCGCGGTGTCGGCGACGCAGTTGTCCAGCACGCCGGGGGTGTTGCTGACCACCATGCCCAGCTCGCGCGCAGCGTCGATGTCGATCGGGTCGTAGCCGACGCCGTAGCTGATGATCGCGCGGGCGTTGGGCAGGCTTTGCATCAGGGCGCGGTCGGCGCCATGGCGGCCGCTGGTGGCGATGGCGCCGATGCGCGCGCCATGTTCGCGCAGCCAGCCGGCGGGATCGTCGATCGTCCAGCCGCGATGCACGCGATAACGTTGTTCGAGGGTGGCGACCAGATCGGGGGCCAGCGGCCCGGGCATCCAGAGTTCGGCGAGGGGTTCGGAAGTGGCGGTCATGAGTTCAAGTGAGACAAGAGCGCGAGCCAGCCGCGCCGCGGGCGCCGCGGCGTTTCGCGGCGGTGAGGAATCGGGCCCGCCATTCTATCGGGTGGGTCGCGCGCTAGGGACTGGTCAGGCAGCAGCCGTGGCGCGCGTCCAGGCCGTCACGAAGGCACGAGCCTGCGCTCCGACCTGCGCGGCGGTCTGCTCCGGCTTGTACAACGCCGAGCCCAGGCCCAGGCCGCTGGCGCCCGCCGACGCGAACGGCGCGAGGTTGTCCGGCGTGATGCCGCCGACCGGCACCAGCCGGATGCTGGCTGGCATGACGGCTCGCCAGGCCTTGAGCACCGGCACGCCGAGCTGCTCGGCTGGGAACATCTTCAGCGCATCGGCGCCGGCCGCCAGCGCCGCGAAGGCCTCGGTGGGCGTGGCCACGCCGGGGCAGCAGGCCAGCTTTGCGGCCTTGGCCGCGCGGATCACCGCTGCGTCGCTGTGCGGCATGACGATCAACTGGCCGCCAGCCTGGGCGACCTCATCGCAGGCCTGCGGGCTCATGACAGTGCCGGCGCCGATCACGCAGTCGGCCGGTAGCTGCTTGCGCAGTGCCGCAATGCTGTCCAGCGGCTGCGGCGAGTTGAGCGGCACTTCAATCAGGCGAAAGCCGGCGTCGTACAAGGCCTGGCCGATGTCGGCCGCCTCGTCGGGCCGGACGCCGCGCAGGATCGCGATCAGCGGGCAGGCCGACAGCGCGGCGTCGAAAGAGGGAAGTTGGGTCATGGCGTGTGGTCTGTCGTAGAGGTCTGGCGGCCAGGCAGCGTGTGCAGCCGCGTCGGTGTGATGAAGGATCGTTGGCTGACGGGATCAGCGTATCAGCAGCCCCGCGGCGCGCGCCATCAGCCACAGCCCGCGCTCGGTGGCCTGCGGCGCGTGTACAGCGGGGCCGGCGCCATAGTGGCGCAGCACCTGTTCGTAGCGTTCGCACAGCTCGGGCTGGCCGCACAGCACAAGGGTCGGCTTGCGGTCGGTGGCATGGCGGGTTTGTCCGTCCTCGCCCGCCTGCAGCGCCAGCACGCTGGCCACTTCGTGGCCGATCAGCAGGCCCGACAGATAGTCGGCCTGCGCGCTCGCTTCCATGCGTCCGGCCAGCCCCAGCGTGCGGCTGCTGAAGATCGTCGACAGCACGCCGGCGCGGCCTTGCGGCGTGCCGGCGACCCCCCCGCCGTGGGCGAACGCGGCGGCATCGAAGCCGGCGCCCTCGCGCATGGTGCGGCCCAGGATGGTGTGATCGCGCAGCGCGGCATACACCTCGCCGGTCATGAAGGTATCGAAGTGCACGATGCGCTGGCCCTGCACACGCACCCATTTCGAGTGCGTGCCGGGCAGGCACACCAGCAGGTCGGGCGACTGGCCGGCCGGCAGGCCGGCGACGATGCCGGCGATCTGGGTCTCTTCGCCGCGCATGACGTTGGGCAGCGGGCCGCGTTCGATCAGGCCCGGCACGATGTGCAGCGGCGCGCCCGCGCCGCGTTCGACGCGCGTCAGCGTGCGGCCGATGTCGGCGAGCTCGGCCGGCACGTCCAGGTAGGCGGCCTCGCGCCAGCCCTGGGCGCTGCCGACCATGCCGCTGGCGATCACCGGCAGGCCGGGCTGGCGCCGCAGCCAATCGCCGCAGGCGGCCTCGAACGCAAGTTCGAAACGCGCGTCGGCCGAGGTCGCGCCGCTGGCCGGGTCTGGCGGCGGCAGCCGCATGATGCCCCACGGCAGAGTGCGCGTGTCCAACACGCCGCCGCCGGCATCCAGGCGATAGGCGCGCAGGGACGAGGTGCCCCAGTCGAGTGCGATCAGTGCGGCGTCTGCGGCCAGATTCAAGGGCGGGCTCCGGTGTGTGGATGAGTGCGACAGGCTTCGCGGCGCGCCGGCGCGGACGGCGGCGAAATCGGCAGCGGCAATATCGGGCCGCGGCAATATCGTGCAGCGGCGACATCGTGCAGCGGCGACATCGTGCAGCGGCGATTTCGTGCAGTGGCGCTCAGGGGCTGACCCGGGGCACGCGTGCAGCAAATTCTAGAGCAGCTCGGCGGGCATCTCAAAATCAGGTACTTGGTCTCACATATCGGGATAAAATCGAAGTTGGTATCCACTGCCCAGCTCGACCCCATTGCGACGCGCAGCCCGCGCCGCGCTGACGCCCCACATGAAAACCTCAAACCGATCCGCCGTGCCTGGTCAGACCCGCCGGCCCGCCAACGGTCCCGACGCCGCGCCGCTGGCCGGCACGCAGGCGCTCGCTGGCACGCAGACGCTCGCTGGCACGCAGACGCTGGCCGGTACGCAGACGCTGGCCGGCACGCAGACACTGATGCGCGGCCTGGCGGTGATCCACGCGGTGGCGGCCGGCGCGCGCGACCTGAAGGCCTTGTGCGCCGGGCTCGACGTGCCGCGCAGCACCGCCCACCGCCTCGCCAGCTGCCTGGTCCACGAGCGGTATCTGCGCGTCGTGCCGGGCGTGGGCTACGCGCTCGGGCCGCGGCTGATCGAACTGGGCTACCAGGCGCGCGAGGCTTTTCCGATCACGACGCTGGCCCGCCCGCACCTGGATGCGCTGGCGGCGCTGAGCGGCGACACCATCCACCTGGCGGTGAGCGATGACGGCGATGCGCTGTATCTGGAGAAGATCCCCGGCAAGAAGGGCCTGGAGATGCGTTCGAGCGTCGGCTCGCGGATGCCGCTGGCGGTGACCGGTGTTGGCAAGGCCTTGATGCTGGACGACACGCCGGCGCAGTGGCGTGCGCTGTACCGGCAGGGCGTGCCGGTGGTCGCGCATGGCGATCCCAAGGACCGTTCGTGGGATGTGTTCGAGGCGCGCATGCACGACTACGTCGCCAAGGGCCATGCCTACGACCTGGAGGACAACGAACCGTCGATCCGTTGCGTTGCGGCGCCGGTCCGTGACGCGAGCGGCCGGATCGTGGCGGCGATCAGCGTGTCCAGCACTGTGCCGTATCTGTCGCTCGAGCGCATGGCCGAGCTGGCGCCGGTGTTGCGGCAGTGCGCGGCGGCGATCTCCGGTGAGCTTGGCGGCAGCGCGGGGTAGCGTGGATGCCTGCAATCGGCGTCGGTGCGGGTACTTCATCAGCACTCGCCCCAGCACCAGCATCCGCACTGCCAAGACCGCCAAGCACCGAGCGCCGACCTATCGCTTGGGCAGCCACTCACCGATCTATCGCTTGGGCAACCACTGCTCAAACGGCGCCAGATCCACCCCCGGCGGCACATACCAGACCTTCGTCGCATCATCCCACTTGGCGCCCAGCGCCTTGGCGTCGTTCTTCTGCGCGTAGCTGACGGCCAGGTTCTGGCGTCCGCCCGGCAGCGCACCCGGCGTGGGCGCCGCCGCGGCCGGCAGGCGGGCATTGCGGGCCAGCGCGGCGTCGGCCCGTTCGCGGGTCTCGGACAGCGCCAGCCGCGCCAGGTAGGGGCTGCGCGCGGCGGCATCGGCCGGCGCCAGCAGCGTGAGCCGCTCGCGGCTGCGGGTGGCGCCGACATAGAACAGATTGTCTTCTTCGGCAGCGGGCCGGCCGCGCAGCGGAAATTCGTGCTGCTCGATGAAGGGCAGGATGACGTGATCGAACTCGGTGCCCTTGGATTGCGCGATGCAGTCCAGCACGACCAGCCGTTTGACGCGGCGCGACCCGAGCTGTGCATCGGCCTGGTTGAGCCAGGTCGAGAACGCCAGCGTGCCCAGCCCCATCTGCCGCGCCATGTCGATGAAGCCGGCGATCGAGCGCGTCAGGATCGCCGCGTCGTGCTGATCGACGTAGAGCCGGCGCGCCAGCCGGTCGATGTCCATGCGCGCGCAGATGTCGCTCAGGGCCTGATGGGCCGGCGCGTCGGGGCCCAGCGTTTCCAGGTGGCCGACCGTCTCGAGCATGCGGGTGCGCGTGGCGACGTTGCCGGCGGCCTGGATCTGCCCCTCGAAAAAATACTGCAGCGCGCTGGGCGTGGCGGCGATGGTGGCCTTGGCCTGTTGCAGCGCGTCGGCGTCCAGCGGCACTTCGCCAAAGGTGGCCAGCGCATCGATGATGGCGTGCACAGCCGCCTGCGAATTGACCGCCTCGAGGTTGCGCAGCGCCAGCGCCAGCATGCCGCGCAGGAAGTAGATCTCTTCGCGGTGCAGGTAGGGCGTCATGCCCAGCGTGCGGTAGCCGATCTGCGCGCGCATCAGCGCGTTCTCGATCTCGATCGACTGGTGCCGTTCGCGCAACAGGATGGCACAGCCCTCGAGCGCCCGCTTGCGGCCGGTCCAGTCGGCCAGCGCGGCCACCACGGCCTGCGCGCAGGCGGGCGCACCGTCGTAGTGGCGCACGTCGATGTCGGTGCGCAGCGGCAGGTTCGACTCGACCGGCTTCTGTTTGTAGGCCTGCATCGCATAGGCCAGGTGCGGGCCGTGGCGATAGGTCATGGTCAGCGGCAGGCGCGTGGCCTGCGCATCCAGCTCGGCGAAACGAAACGCCAGGAACTGCGCGTCGGCGCCCCGATCGCCGTGGATGACCTGGTCGCGGTCGCCGGCGCCGACGAAATAGGTGTTGGGTAGCGATAGCTGCGCGGCCAGAATCTGGAAGGCCGCCTCGTTGACGTCATGCAGTTCGTCGGCCACGACCAGTGTGTAGGGCGGCAGGTGCGCCGCCAGCTCGGGCGCCGCGCGCAGCCGCGTGGCCAGGTCGTAGCAGGCGTCCAGCGGGCCACGAAAGCCGGCCTCGCCCATCGCGTCGATGCGCAGCGCCTCGTATTCGCGCAGCGTCAGGTAGGTGCTCAGCGTCAGGCCCAGGTCTTCGGCCTGGCTTTCGAGGTCGCCACCGTCTTCGTCATCGCGCTCGCGCCAGCGCAGCGTCGCCTTCAGTTGCAGCTGCTGCGCCAGAAACTGGCTGATCGCCAGGTGGTGGGTCTGGATATCGAGCGCCGGGTGGCCGGCGTAGTCCTCGCTGACACGCTCGATGGCCTCGAGCACGCAGGGCTTGAGCGCCTGCATCGAGTCCAGCGATTCGGGCGTGCCGTCCTCGAGCGTGGCCAGCACCTGCGCGGCATGGGCTTCGAGGGTAACGACCCGCACCCGGGCGGCCAGCACCGGCGCGATACCGATCTGCACCAGCCGGGCGGCCAGCACGTCGCGGGCCTCGGGCGTGAACACCAGCCCGAGTATCCTTTCGGGCGGCAGGCCACGCGCCAGCGCCTCGCCGATGCGCAGCGCCAGCGTGGTGGTCTTGGCGGCGCCGGCATTGGCCTCGACCAGCGTGATGCGGCTGCGCGACAACTGGATACGCTGCTGCTCGGCAGTGGGCACCAGCCCGCTGGCGATGAACTTCGGCGGCGAGACGGCCGCGCGGGCCTCGCTCATGCCAGCGGCAGCGTCAGCACGGTCTGTGCTGCCTCGCGCTGGCTGACGCGTTGATACCAGGCGTTCAGGCGCGGCGTGGCGGGCCGCTCGATCGGCATGCCCAGCCAGCGGTGCACCTGCGCGCCGACAGCGATGTCGGCGACCGTGAAGCGCCGGCCGGTCAGATGGTCGCGCGAGAACAGCACGTCCTCGAGCATCAGCGCCAGCCGGTTGCTGCGCGCGACCGAGCGGGCGGTCAGCTCGGCGTCGCGTTCGGCTTCGGGCGTGCGCACCAGTTGAATGAAACCGTCGCGCATGGCCGGGCCGAACTCGGTGGCCTGCCAGTCCATCCAGCGGTCGGCGTCGGCGCGCGTGCGCAGGTCGCCCGGCCACAGGTCGCCGGCGCCCTGGCGCGAGGCCAGGTAACGCACGATGGCGTTCGATTCCCACAGCACGAAGCCGCCGTCGTCGATGACCGGAATCAGGCGGTTGGGGTTCATCCGCGCGTACTCGGGCGTGTCGACGCCGCCGAACTGGCCGCCGACGTCCTGCCGCTCGAAAGGCAGGCGCAGCTCTTGCGCGGTCCATACGACTTTTTGCACGTTGATGGAACTGAGGCGTCCCCAGATCTTGAGCATGATGGTCTCCTGGCCTGGTACAGGCCGACGTTCAGCCGGGCAGGTGCCGGCGCGGCCAGCCGGTGCCACGCGCGAAACGAGGCCAGTCGAAGGCTGGCCCCGGATCGGTCTTGCGGCCCGGCGCGATATGTTGGTGGCCGGTCGCCCAGGTCAGCGGATGACGCTGGCGCAGGGCCGGCACGAGGCGGTCCAATGCATCGTACTGCGCATCGGTGTAGGGCAGGGTATCGGTGCCTTCGAGCTCGATGCCCAGCGAAAAGTCGTTGCAGCGTTCGCGCGCGCCAAAGCGCGAGACGCCGGCATGCCAGGCGCGCGCATCGGTCGGCACGAACTGCATGACGCTGCCATCGCGCCGCACGAAGAAGTGCGCCGAGACGCGCAGGCCGCGCAGCCGCTCGAACCAGGGGTGCGCGCGGTAGTCGAGCGTGTTGGTGAACAGCGCCTCGACGTGCGGGCCGCTCAGGCAGCCGGGCGGCAGCGTGATGTTGTGGATCACCAGCAGGCTGACCTGCGCGTCGTCCGGCCGCGCGTCGGCGTTCGGCGAGCGGCGCAGCGCGACGCCCGCTTGCGGGCGCAGCCAGCCGTGGCGATCCAGGTTCAAGGCTTGACGCCCAGCCGGGCGTGTTCGGCGCCGCACCAGGTCTGGCCCTGGCTCAGCAGCGCTTCCGAGCGCGGCAGGTGGATGCCGCAGTGGGCACAGCGCACCATCGGCTCGCCCGGCTGCTGCGGGGGCGGCGTCTTGCCGGCCACGGTGTCGGCCGGCCGCGGCGGCGACTGGCGCATGCGTTTGTTGGATTTGTGCGCGATCAGGCGGGCCACGAACAGCACGCAGATGATGATCAACACCCAGAAAAGTATCTTGCCCATATCAGTCTCGCGCCCCGGTGACGGGCGATTGCGGTGGTCTTGCGGGGGAGGTCATGGTCGGAGAAATCAGGCGCGTTGCAGCACGACTTCGAGCACGAAGCGGGTGCCGGTATAGGCCAGCAGCAGGAAGGCGAAACCGGTCAGCGTCCAGCGCAGCGCCACGCGCCCGCGCCAGCCGCGGATGTGGCGGCCCAGCAGCAGCACGCCGAAGGTCAGCCAGGACAGCAGCGTGAACACCGTCTTGTGGTCGAAGGGCAGCACCTGGCCGGTCAGCGACAGCGAGATCACCGAGCCCGAGCCGACCGCCAGCGTCAGCATGACGAAGCCGACCCAGATCAGCCGGAACAGGATCTGCTCTTGCACCAGCAGCGGCGGCATCGAGTCGAGCACGCGGTCGATGACGTTGCCCAGGCCCTTGCGGTCTTCGGTGATGGGTTCCATCGGACGGTGCAGGTGGCGGTCGAGGAAGGCCATCAGCACGCTGTGCAGCGCCGCCACGGTGATCAGGCCGTAGGCCGCCAGCGCGATCGACAGGTGCAGCCGCAGCCACGGGTTGTCGGCATTGGCCAGGCTGGCCGCGGTCGGGAACAGCGCGGCCAGCAGCGCGCACAGCGCCGCCAGCGGCAGCAGCAGCAACTGCAGGCCGTCGGTACGCACCAGCAGGCTTTCGAGCCAGAACACCATCATGCCGAGCCAGACGGCGGCCGACAGCGCCAGCGCCCAGTTCAGTTGCAGGCCGGCGCCCGCCAGCACCGACTGGTGCAGCGCCAGCGCCTGCAGCACCAGCGCGGCAGCCAGCACCAGGCGGCCGGCCTTGCCGGCCGAGATGGTGCCGCCGCGCAGCAGCGTGCGCCACAGGGCCACGCCGGGCAGGGCGTAGGCCAGGGCCGCCAGCGCGTGAAATACAATGCCTGTAGACATAGAATCCGTTGAGATAAACGCCCGGCCCGCTGTTGGGTTTGCCGCGTGCGCCTCGGCCAACTAGTGTAAGCGAAACAACTCTCATGCTTGATAACCTCACCAACCGCCTGTCGCGGGTCGTCAAGACCCTGCGCGGCGAAGCCCGGCTCACCGAGGCCAATACGCAGGAGATGCTGCGCGAGGTGCGCATGGCGCTGCTCGAGGCCGACGTCTCGCTGCCCGTGGTGCGCGACTTCGTCGCCCGCGTCAAGGAGAAGGCGGTCGGCACCGACGTGGTCGGCAGCCTCAATCCCGGCCAGGCGCTGGTCGGCGTGGTGCACCGCGAACTGACCGCGCTGATGGGCGGCGACCTGGGCAACGACGCGGCCGAGCTGTCGCTGGCGGTGCAGCCGCCGGCGATCATCCTGATGGCCGGCCTGCAGGGCGCCGGCAAGACCACCACCACCGGCAAGCTGGCGCGCTGGCTGGCCGAGGGCGGCCACACCCAGTCCGGTCGCAAGAGCGGCAAGAAAAAGGTGCTGGTGGTGTCGGCCGACGTCTATCGTCCGGCCGCCATCGAGCAGCTCAAGACCGTCGCCGGCCAGGCCGGCGTCGACTTCCTGCCGTCCGATGCCAGCCAGAAACCCGAGGCGATCGCCGCCAACGCGGTCGATCACGCGCGCCGCCACCATTACGACGTGCTGATCGTCGACACGGCCGGCCGGCTCGGCATCGACGAAGCGATGATGCAGGAGATCCGCGCGCTGCATGCGCTGCTCAAGCCGGTCGAGACGCTGTTCGTGGTCGATGCGATGCAGGGCCAGGATGCCGTCAACACCGCGCGCGCGTTCGGCGAGGCGCTGCCGCTGACCGGCGTGGTGCTGACCAAGCTCGACGGCGATGCGCGCGGCGGCGCGGCGCTGTCGGTGCGTCACGTCACCGGCAAGCCGCTGAAGTTCGTCGGCGTGTCCGAAAAGCTCGATGGCATCGAGCCCTTCCATCCCGAACGCATGGCGCAGCGGGTGCTGGGCATGGGCGACATCGTGTCGCTGGTCGAGCAGGCGCAAAAGAACATCGACATCGCGCAGGCCGAAAAACTCGCGACCAAGTTCAAGTCGGGCGACAAGTTCGACCTCAACGACTTTCGCGAGCAGCTCGGCCAGGTCAAGAAGATGGGCGACATGGGCTCGCTGCTCGAGAAGCTGCCGTCGCAGTTCCAGGCCGCGGCCGGCCAGCTGCAAAGCGGCCAGGCCGACAAGCAGTTGCGCCGTACCGAGGGCATCCTCAATTCGATGACGCCGCAAGAGCGCGCCAAGCCCGAACTGCTCAAGGCCTCGCGCAAGCGCCGCATCGCGGCCGGCGCCGGCGTGCCGGTCCAAGAGGTCAACCGCCTGCTGAATCAGTTCGACCAGATGCAGGGCATGATGAAGCAGATGAAAAAGGGCGGCATGGCCAAGATGATGCGCGCGATGGGCGGCATGAAGTCGCTGGGCCGCTTCGGCGGCTTCGGCAAGTAGATCGCCCCGCTTCAGTTACCAGGCCAGCGCCGAACGGATCACACAGGAGACGAAGTTGGAACAGAAGATGACCTACCGGCGGCTGGGCCGCAGCAATCTACGCGTATCACTCCTGTGCCTGGGCACCATGATGTTCGGCCAGCAGACGCCCGACGCCGAGGCGGCCGACATCATCGCGTCGGCGCGCGAGCATGGCGTCAACTTTGTCGACACCGCCGACGTCTACAACAAGGGCGAGTCGGAGCGGGTGCTCGGCAAGCTGATCCACGGCGACCGTGATGCCTGGGTGCTGGCCACCAAGATGGGCAACAAGACCGGCGACGGCCCCAATCAGTCGCATTACTCGCGCCAGTGGATCGTGCGCAGCGTCGAGGCCAGCCTCGAGCGCCTGCAGACCGACTACCTCGACATCCTCTACCTGCACCGCGACTATCGCGACGAGAACCTCGAAGAAGCCGTGCTGGCGCTCGGTGACTTGATCCGCGCCGGCAAGCTGCGCAGCTTCGGTATCTCGAACTTCCGGGGTTGGCGCATCGCCCAGATCGTCGAGCTGTGCCGCCAGCTGGGCGTGCCGCAGCCGGTGGTCTGCCAGCCGTACTACAACCTGCTCAATCGCGGCCCCGAGGTCGAGATCCTGCCGGCCTGCCAGCATTACGGCATCGGCGTGGTGCCCTACAGCCCGATCGCGCGCGGCGTGCTGACCGGCAAGTACCAGCCCGGCCAGCCGCCGGCCGCCGACACCCGCGCCGGACGCGGCGACGCGCGCATCCTGGCGACCGAGTTCCGCGAAGAGTCGCTGCTGATCGCCAAGCAGCTCACCGAGCACGCCACCGCGCGCGGCATCGCGCCGGGGCACTTCGCGACCGCGTGGGTGCTGGCCAATCCGATCATCAGCTCGGTGATCGCCGGGCCGCGCACGCTGGCGCAGTTCGAAGACTATTTCGCCGCGCTGGACGTGACGATCTCGGCCGAGGAAGAGGCCATGGTCGACGAATGGGTGCCGCAGGGCCACGCGTCCTCGCACGGCTACAACGACCCCAACTATCCGTTCTACGGCCGGCCGGTGGGCGGCAAGTAAGCCGTCAACCCTTCAACCCGCCAGCAAAAAGGCCTCGCAACCGTCTGGTTGCGAGGCCTTTTTGCTGGCCTGCGTGCGTCGCCGGCCTCAGCCGCCGCCGACCGCCACGACGATCTCGAGCTTGTCGCCGTCGGCCAGCTCGGCCTGCGGATGCTGGCTCTTGGGCACGATCTCGCCATTGCGTTCGACCGCCAGCCGCTTGCCGGCGTAGCCCAGTTCCTGCAGCAGCGCCGCGACCGTGGTGCCGGGCTGCAGCGGGCGCGCCTGGCCGTTCAGTTCGATCTGCATGATCACCCCTTGCGTGTGAAGATCAGGTCCCAGACGCCGTGGCCCAGCCGCAGTCCGCGCGACTCGAACTTGGTCAGCGGGCGGTAGTCGGGGCGCGGCGCGTAGTCCTTGACGGTGTTCTCGAGCAGCGGCTCGCCGCTGAGCACCTCGAGCATCTGCTCGGCATAGTTTTCCCAGTCGGTGGCGCAATGGATGTAGCCGCCCGGCGCGATGCGGCTGGCCAGCAGCGCGATGAAAGCCGGCTGGATCAGGCGCCGCTTGTGATGGCGCTTCTTCGGCCACGGATCGGGGAAATAGATGTGCACGCCGGCCAGCATGCCGGGTTGCAGCATGTCGCGCGCGACCTCGACGGCGTCGTGCTGGATGATGCGCAGGTTCGACAGCTGCGATTGTTCGATGCGCATCAGCAGCGAGCCGACGCCGGCGTTGAACACCTCGACGCCCAGGAAGTTGTCGCCGGGCCGCGCCAGCGCGATCTTCTCGGTCGTCTCGCCCATGCCGAAGCCGATCTCCAGGATCAGCGGCGCCTGGCGGCCGAAGGCCTGCGCGGCGTCCAGCGGCTGGGGGGCGTAGGGCAGCGACCATTTCTCGAGCAGGGACTCGAGCGCCTCGCGCTGGCCCTGCGTGATGTGGCCGCGGCGGTGCACGAAGCTGCGGATATGGGTCGGGCCGGCGTGCGCGGGCGTCACTTGGGCCGCCTCGGCGGCGGCGTCCAGCGGGCGCTCGCCCGGTGCCGGGTCGGGATTCTGGGTGGAAAGGGCGTTCATGACGCGATTGTAGTGGCTGCGCCCATGGGGACGGACCCGCCCGCGTTTATGATAGGCAGCCTGACCATGGCGCGACACAGCCTGCTGTGAACAAAACGCCAGGACGATACAAGGAGGGACCGGCCATGGGTGCCGACAGCGACGCGGCCAGCGGCCATTTCCCCACATTCGACAGCTCGGATTTCGCCGGGGAAGGCTCGTTCCATTTCGATCTGGTGCGGCTGCAGGCGCGGCAGGACATCCCGCGCGGATTCGCGCATCGCCACAATTATTACCACCTGCTGTGGATGAGCCGCGCGCAGGGCCGGCACATGCTCGACTTCGAGCACTACGAAGTGCGCGACTATTCGGTGTTCTTCCTGGTGCCCGGGCAGTTGCATGCGTGGCGCTCGAGCGTGCCGCCGTCCGGCTACGTGATGAATATCAGCACCGATTTCTTCGCGCAGATGTTTCCGCGCGGCGACGACATCGCGCGGTTTCCGTTCTTTCACATGACCGGCGGCGTGCCGGTCATGTATCTGAGCCAGGCTGAACACGATTCGCTGCTGCCCCTGCTGCAGGAGATGGACCAGGAGATGTCGACGCGCCAGACCGGCCGTTTCGACGTGGTGCGCTCGTACCTGCTGATCTTGCTGACGCGGCTGCGCCGGCTGTATGCCCAGCACGAGACGCCGGCCCACAGCAGCCCGGCCTATGCGCTGGCGCGGCGCTTCGCCTTGCTGCTCGAGGAGCATTACCTGCACTACAGCGCCATCGGCGACTACGCGCAGGTCCTGCACGTCAGCGAGCGGCAACTGAACGAGGCCGTCAAGCGCGCCACCGGCAATACCGCCAGCCAATGCGTGCAGGCGCGCATCGCGCTCGAGGCCAAGCGGCTGCTGAGCAATACCGAAGTCGGCGTGGCCGAGATCGCCTATCAGCTCAATTTCGAGGATCCGGCGTATTTTTCGCGGTTTTTCAAGAAACATACCGGGCAGGCGCCGGGGGAGTTCCGGCGGCTGCAGTCGCAGTTATTGGCGTAGGGTTTGCCCCCACGCTGCGCCTATCGGCTTGCTGCCCCCCAAGGGGGCGCCTTCGCCTTGGGGCGGCCCGGCGGCGAAGGGGCCCCACGCTGCGCCTTCGGCTTGCTGCCCCTCAAGGGGGCGCTCCCGCCTTGGGGCGGCCCGGCGGCGGGAGGGGCCCCCCCGCTGCGCCTGCGGCTTGCTGCCCCGCAAAAAAGTCCAATTCAAGTACCGATCCGTCCTAACGCTGCGGCCGCGAGGCTGCGTACAGTGGCATCGCATGAAATGACTCGCCCATCGGGGCGGGCTTGGGGATGGATGCGATGCAAGCGAGCAATACCCGGACGGGCGGCCAGTTGGTGGCGCGGGCCCTGATCGAACAAGGCGTGGATACGGTGTTCTGCGTGCCAGGCGAAAGCTACCTGGACGTGCTGGATGCCCTGTACGAAGAGGCCGGCGTCAAGGTCGTGGCCTGCCGCCACGAAGGCGCGGCCGGCTTCATGACCGAAGCGCACGGCAAGCTCACCGGCAAGCCGGGCGTCTGCCTGGTCACGCGCGGCCCGGGCGCCACCAACGTCAGCATCGGCGTGCACACCGCGTTCCAGGACTCCACGCCGATGATCGTGCTGGTCGGCCAGGTCGGCAACGACATGGTCGAGCGCGAAGCCTTCCAGGAAATCGACTACCGCCGCATGTTCGGCGAGTTCACCAAGTGGGTCGCGCAGATCGACGACGCGGCGCGGGTGCCCGAGTACCTGGCGCGCGCGTTCAGCGTCGCGCTGTCGGGCCGGCCGGGCCCGGTGGTGCTGGCGCTGCCCGAGGACATGCTGTCGCAGCTCGTGCCGGTCGCGCAGCTGCCGGCGCCGCTGGCGGTGGTCGCGCCGACGCCGGCCTATCCCTCGCCGGCCGCGCTGGCGCAGATGCAGCAGTTGCTGGCCGACGCCAGCCAGCCGCTGATGATCGTCGGCGGATCGGGCTGGACCGACGAGGGCCTGCTGGGCCTCGAACGTTTTGCCAAGGCCAACGCGCTGCCGGTGGCCTGCTCGTTCCGCCGGCAAGACCTCTACGACAACACCGACGATCTCTACGTCGGCGAAGTCGGCATCGGCATCAACCCCGAACTGGCGCAGGCCATCAAGGACGCCGACGTCATCCTGGCCGTGGGCGCGCGCTTGGGCGAGATGGTCACCAGCGGCTATACGCTGCTGCAGGTGCCCAGTCCCAAGCAGAAGCTGGTGCACGTGCTGCCGGCCGCCGAGGAGCTGGGCCGCGTCTATCAACCGGCCGTCCGCGTGCAGGCCGACCTCAACGCCTTTGCCATCAGCGCCAGCGAACTGGCGCCGGTGGCCGGCGCGGGCTGGCAGGCCTGGGGCAACGGCCTGCGCGAACGGTATCTGCGCTACACCGTGCCGCCCGCCATCGACGCCCGGCTGGATCCGGCCAAGGTCATCCTGGCGATGCGCGAGCAGCTCGGTCCTGATGCCGTGATCACCAACGGCGCCGGCAACTACAGCGCCTGGGCACATCGCTACTACCGCTTCCGCCAGCCGCGCACCCAGCTGGCGCCCACCAGCGGCGCGATGGGTTACGGCGTGCCGGCCGCGGTGGCGGCCGCCTTGCGCCATCCCGAGCGGCAGGTCGTCTGCCTGGCCGGCGACGGCTGCTTCCTGATGACCTCGCAAGAGCTGGCGACCGTGCGCGCCCATGGCTTGCGCATCGTCTTCATCGTCTTCAACAACGGCATGTACGGCACCATCCGCATGCACCAGGAGAACCGTTTTCCGGGCCGCACCATCGGCACCGACCTGTGCAACCCGGACTTCGTCGCCTATGCCCAGGCCTTCGGCCTGCAAGCCGAACGTGTCGAGGACGACGCGCAGATCGCGCCGGCACTCGAGCGGGCGCTGGCCGCGCCGGGCTCGACGCTGATCGAACTGGTCATCGACCCCGAAACCCTGACCCCCCGCGCCACGCTCAGCGCGCTGCGAGAAAAAGCCTTCAAGGCCCAGCAGCAGGCCTGAGCGGCCTTTTCCATCGATAACACGGGCGCTCGACGCCCACGAGGAGACACACCATGAAAAATTCCCTGCGCGCCGTCCTGCGCGTCGCCGCCGCCAGCCTGCTAGCCACCACCTTCGCCGGCGCGGCCCAGGCCGCGTTTCCCGAGCGGCCCCTGCGTGTCATCGTGCCGTTCGCGGCCGGCGGCGCCACCGACGTCATCGCGCGCACCGTCGCGCAAGAGATGTCGACCAAGCTGGGCCAGCCCGTGGTCGTCGAGAACAAGGCCGGCGCCAACGGCAACATCGGCGCGGGCCTGGTCGCGCGTGCCGAGCCCGATGGCTACACCTTGCTGATGGCCACCTCGAGCCACGCGATCAACGCCACGCTGTACAAGAAGCTGGACTACAGCCTGACCAAGGACTTCGCCGGCCTGTCGAACCTGGCCTCGGTGCCGCTGCTGCTGGTCGTCAATCCCGAGGTGCCGGCCAAGAGCGTCGGCGAACTGGCTGCGTATGTGAAGGCACAAGGCAACCGGCTCAGCTACGCCTCGGGCGGCACCGGCACCGCCGCGCATCTGGCTGGCGCGCAGTTCAACGGCCTCGCCAAGGGCGAGATGATGCACGTGCCCTACAAGGGCGGTTCGCAGGCGATCAACGACCTGATCGGCGGCCAGGTGCAGTTGATGTTCGCCAACCTGCCCGAGGTCTTGCAGCAGGTGCAGGGCGGCCGCCTGCGCGCGCTGGCCGTCACCGGCAACACCCGCCACGCCGCCTTGCCCGACGTGCCGGCGTTTTCCGAAACCGCCTACGGCGCCATGCAGGCGCGTTCGTGGTTCGGCCTGTTCGTGCCGGCCAAGACCCCGGCCGATGTGGTGCAACAACTGTCGACCGCCATCGAGCAAAGCGTGGCCAACCCGGCCGTGCAGGAAAAGCTCAAGAGCATGGGCGCCGATCCGGTCGGCGACGGTCATCAGGCCTTCCAGCGTTACGTCAACGAAGACGTGCCGCGCTGGCAATCGCTGGTGCGCGACTCCGGCGCGTCGGTCGAGTAAAACCTTGTTTGTTGTTTGATAGCTCAGGAATCCGAACATGCTCTACGACGTAAGAACCTATACCTGCCGCGCAGGCACCATCAAGAAGCACCTGGCGCTGTACGCCGAGTACGGCTATGCGGTGCAGAGCCGCCATCTGGGCACGCCGCTGGCCTATATGCAGACCGAGACCGGCAACGTCAACAGCTACGTGCACATCTGGGTCTACGAGAACGCCGCCGACCGCGAAGCCAAGCGCGCCGCCTTGCAGAAGGATCCGGAATGGGCGGGCTATCTGTCCAAGAGCGCCGAGGCGGGTTATCTGATCAGCCAGAACAACAGCCTGATGACGGACGTGCCGTTCTTCAAGCCGCAGGCGCGTTGATCGGGTGAGGTTTGCTATCGGTGGCACGGTGGCGATGCTTCAGGGCGCCGTCGCCGCGCGCTGACCGGCGGGATGGCCGGACGGGAAAGATCGCTATAATTTCCGTCCGGCCGTCGTGCATCGACGGCCCGCGTCTTCGCGCTGCGGGTGTAGTTCAATGGTAGAACGGCAGCTTCCCAAGCTGCATACGAGGGTTCGATTCCCTTCACCCGCTCCAATCTCGCTCCAGATCCAGTTCGTCACTTTGGGAAGTTATTCCGAGTGATTGAATTTCATCGAGGTTCTTCTCTTCCTTATATTGTCGGGATCGGGAGAATGCCTTTCTAGCGTCCCCAGTCCGGTACATTTTTGGCCCATTAATGCAGTGGGCCCGCATGTCGCATTGTCTCGGTCCGCAGCGCGACAATGCGGCGACCATGGCTCCGATCCCGTCTGATTCGGGATTTTCGGGAGCAAGCGTGGCGCTGACTGACGTATATATCCGAAACGCCAAGGCAACGGGGAAGGTCTACACAGGTAATCGGGCGCATCGAGGCGCGGGGTTCGCTGTCAGTCGCAGAGAAGATGCGCACGTGGTTGCGGCAATTATTCGAGTACGCCGTGGTGGTGGTGCCCGACATGGAGAACACCCCTGCACGGGACTTGCACGTAGTGGCGGTCCGTTCCTTGTGGAATGTCGCAAACGCGCAAGCTAACCAAATCGCAGCCACGTAATTTGCTGTCGATGGCTAAGTGGAATATCGCCAGATCCTCCACTTTTCAGCTAGCTGGAGCCGTATGCGTATCGCCCAATGCAGGCCGGCAGCAGGTGCTCAGATTTCGTCCATACGTGAAAACCCGCTCGCCCGCACATCCGTTCATGGGTAAAGTAAAGCAATGTGACTTCAGCCAGCACTCATTCGGGTTTTTGCAGAGCAACGCTGTTGTTCTGAGACAAAGCAGAAGGTTCCCACACTGTAATTCTTGACCCACCAAGGAGAGCATTCATGGCACTTAAACCAGGACCAAAGCCGATAGCAGAATCAACAGGGAAACCTGATCAGCGCCGCCGTGATAACAAGACCACACCAGGGAATACACCATCCCTCAAACCCAGCAAATCTAGCAAGCCCCCGAAAAGTAAATGACAGGGCGCTATAGCGAATTTAAGCTTCTAATCCGGCAGTCGATCGAATCTGCGTGAAATGCCACGCGGGCCACTCACTTCTACCTTGGATGACGGCTCTCGAGCGATAACCCGACCGGTTGCTTTTAGACGAAAGCTGACGCCTGCAAGGCTGCCTTCTTCTCTAGGCATTGTTTGCCGAGAACGCCCCTGCGGTCAAAGCAATATCCGCGCCGCTAATGCGCATGCGACGAGCAGCGTCATGCCAGCGACCGACAAGCATTACTACCTCTTCCACGATTTGCCGAGCCTGCATATCTTCCAGCCCATAAAAAGCGGCCGTGCTGAGAACAGCTCCTAGGCTAGGTCGATTGTCGACGTCATCAACATTCAAGACATGTTCCGCCTTGTCGATATTAGGATTGACGTCAAACGCGGGCGCAAGTCTCCATCCTGTCTCGCCAAGCACGAATCCGTGATTTCGAAGGTGATCATCTCGGTTGCCAACCGCGACGTTGAACGCCACACGCCTAAATAGCTGCTCCAAATCCGTATCAGCATGCTCGGCATCCCCCTGAGCGCGAATGAACTGCGCCAATTCCAAATAGCTCGTACCTTCACTTTGCGTCTTGCGAAGCAACGTCATTGCCGAGGCATAGAAGCGGCGTGAACCGTTGGCGCGATCAAACCGTTGGACGCAGAAGGTATGGAAGTCGTTGTTTAGCTTGATGAGCTTCGCAGGCGGTACGTCTATCCCCGCATCTTGCGCAAGTTGGTGAACGACGTATTCCCAAGCGCCGATGTCTCGGTCGTCATCCCTGGCTGGAAATTTGCCGATCCAGAGTGAGCCGTCGGCTTCGGTAAAGTTGGCTTTTGGCCTGGCTCCACCCAAAGACGCGCCAGGTGCAACGAGCACCGCGAGCCACTTTCTTAGTGCATCCAGATCATCGATACGCCGGTTGCTGAGCTGGTAGGCCACGGCTTCCAATTCTCGTAGCGTTGTCACCGGCGGAGCCGCCATTTTCTCGTCGCCGAGAAACGCTTCCGTATCGGGTCGGCGAAAGCGCAGGGCGCCTTGACGGGTGAGGTCTTGTACGCCGATGAGGAAGTCCCAGGCGTACAGCGTACGCGGAGGACGTTGCTCGTCCTTTGCCAGCAACGCCTCGCGCCGTTTCATCAATGTCTGCCCCCAGCGGTCTGGTGACGAGTCCAGGAAGATGCCGAAGTTGCCAAGCTCTGGCTTGGGAAAGAAAGGGTGCTCGTCCAGAGAGAGATCGGGGTCCAGTGCGAAGGCGCGAGGGTCTTGTAGCCAATCGCGTTCGTAATGAAAGCGGATCTGGCCGCGGTCATGGGCGAGCGTGCCGACTTGGCAAGCAGGGCCCTGGTTGTCGTCGAGCCACACTTCCAGGGTGTTGTCCAACGTGCTCATTTGGCTTCCTCGTTGTTTGAGGCTGATGAGGACTTGGCCGTCTTGGCGTGGATAGCGGTGCGGCGCTTGGGCGCTGGCTCCAGCGCCAGATCCTGCAATTTCCGCCCAACCTTGTCGTCGGCGCCAAGCTGATTGAGATCGTCCTCCAGACCCAGCACGGCCAGGACTCGGACATAGGATCCCAGCGTCGCCCCAGCGTCTCCGGCCTCGACCTTGTACAAGGTCGTCCTAGAAATCCCTGCGCGTTGTGCGACAACGGCGTTGCTCAACTTACGTCGTTTGCGGGCGAGACGCAGCCGCTCTCCTAGCGCGGACAGCAGGCGCTGCTCTTGAGGGAAGACGACAGGCGGCTTGCGTGGCATGTTCGCTATTATGGGCTATAGAAGGTAAATATGTCCATAATAGCGGAAACTACTGATTGTTCGCAGGAACTCTGAGTAGGGGCGGATAGCAGCAACCAGACCAGTCCAAAATGCGGTACGTCCTCGCTTACTCAGCGGAGAGGCCACCTTATTAATCAAAGAGTTGGATGCTAAGCTCTGTTCCCTTCTCCGCCATCACGCAACATCCACCATGACCCTATCCCTCTACAGCGCTTCCGTTCCCGTCCTGAAGCAAATGCTCGCCGCCTTGTCCGATGTCTTGAAGAAGGCCGAAGCCCACGCCATCGAAAAGAAGATCGACCCTAACGCCTTGCTGCAGGCCCGGCTGTTCCCCGATATGTTTCCCTTGCTGCGTCAGGTGCAGATTGCAGCGGATTTCTCCAAGGGCATCTCGTCGCGCCTCGCCGGCGCGGAAGTGCCGTCGTGGCCCGACGGCGAAGCGACCTTTGCCGATCTGCAGGCCTTGATCGCCAAGGCTTTGGCGCATATCGACTCGTTCAAGCCGGAGCAATTCGAGCAAAGCGAAACCCGTGAAATCGTGCTGCGTCCGGGTACGCCGAAAGAAAAGAAGCTGACCGGCAGCGCCTACCTCTTGCATTACGGTCTGCCGCAGTTTTTCTTCCACGTGACCACGGCCTATGCCATCTTGCGTCATAACGGCGTCGAAGTCGGCAAGCGCGATTACATGGGTTCTTACTGACCCACGACGAGAGGGAGACTCTCATTCACCGTTCGAGCAGCGCGGCGGTTGCCTCCATCTGTCCATGCTCGAACGCGGCCGCGAAGTCATCCAATTCGGCGGGGCGCAGCCCCACCTCTGTGCCAAGAGCGACCTTTCGCCAATTCACTACCGCGGCATAGACCTCGCCCAAGATGGTTCGGGCCTGCTTTGGATCCAATGAGAAATAGTCGGCCCGAGCCAGCAGCATGTGCACATCGGTGATCGGGCCATCTTCCTCGGACAGCCACGTCTTGGATTCACGCAGTTTGTCCGGAAACGGATTGATGTCGAATGCAGGCGCAAGGCGCCACAGCCCACGCTCCACATGCAAGAAACCATGGTTCTGCAGGTGATCGTCCACATTGGTGATCAGCAGGTTCAACACGAGACGGCGCCAGAGCTGTTGCAGGTCCGCAGTCGGTGCGTGGCCGTAGGAACGGATCGCGTCAGCAATTTCCGTGTAGCTGCGGTCTTCGTCGCGCGACGCCTGTAGCAGCGATGCTGCTGACTGATAGGGGATACGGCCGTCTTGGTCGTTCCGATCAAATCGTCCGATGACGGCAATCGGTACGTCGGCCAAGGAGACGATGCGCGCAGCTGCGGCGTCGATGCCAGCCAATCGCGCCAGTTTTAATGCCAGGACTTCGCCGCGCGTGACGCTGCGGGTGTCGTTGACGCTGGGAAATTTGCCGATGGCGAGCCTGCCGTCCTCGTTCAGGATGGTGCACTTGGGGCGCATGCCACCCAGAGAAGTGCCCTTGCCCTGCAGGTAGCGCAAGTCCTCGGCGGTCTCTTCTCCGCGCTCGACGGCGCGGCTGGCCTGGTAGATGGTTTCGAGCTCGATCAACGCAGGGGTGGTACGTCGACCTTCTGGCACCGTTCTCTGCCAAGCTCCGTCCGGGTCGCGCAGGCGCAGTGCGCCGACGCGGCTGAAGTCGTCCACTGCCAGCAGATAATCCAGCTCTGTCAAGGCTTGCAGGTTCGGATCCTTGCGCCGACGTTTTGCATGATCGCGGGCGATGACGCGGCAGCCCCAGGCGTCGGGGCTCGTATCGGCTATCGCACCGTGAAATACGGAGTCGTGGGGCGAGGCCGCCTTGCGTGGTTGGTGGCCAGGCCTCAATGGCAGGTCGGCCGAGACGGTGAATCGTTCGGGGCTGGTCAGCCAGGCTTCTTCATACGCGAACGAGCTGTGCTGCCGCCGGCCTTGCTGGACGTATACGAGCGAGCCGACCGGCAGGCCGGCCTTGCCGATACACACCTGGATCGGTTGGCGGGTGACAGCGGCGATGACCATCACAGCGCTCCAGAAGCGCCGCCGGACCTGCTGCGCACACGCTTGGGCAAGTGCTCGTCCATCAGCGTCAGTCCGAGTTCGTCGTTCGGGGTATCCAGCAGTTGCTCGAGTGCCCGGATCTCGCCAAAGACCTGGAGTGCCCGCGCAAGGAAGTGGATCGGAACCTTTACATCGCCTTTTTCCATCCTGCGCACGGTGGATAAGGACGCACCCATGCGCTCGGCCAGCGAGGCCTGGGAGATATGGCGTCGCCGGCGAGCCAGGGAGATATCTTTGCCGAGCTTGCGGATCGCACGCTCGACAGGGAATGGGGTGGGAGAGTCCATATCTAATGTTCCCTTGGGAGCTTTAATTATATTTTGATGTTCTCAAGAGAGCAATTACGGCCATCGGCTGCGGTATGCCAGCGGCGCTTCACGGCACGATCACGATCGCTCCCGCATTGCCCCGCTGCTCCGCCATGGCATGCGCATCCGCGATCGTGTCGAGGGTATAGCGCGCCGACACCGAAGGCTGGATCCAGCCCTTGCCCAGCGCGTCGAAGACGGCCTTGGCATTCGCGCGAAACGTGGCGGCGTCTGCGTTATGCGGAAACACCGACGGGCGGGTGAGAAACAGGCAGCCCTTCTTGTTCAGCACCTCGGGGTCGATGGACGGCGCCGGACCCGAGGCCGCGCCGAACACCACGACGGTGCCGAATTTGGCCGCGCAATCGAGCGAGCCCAGAAAGGTGTGTTGCCCGACCGAGTCATAGACGACCTGCGCCTTGCGGCCGTCACTGGCCGCGATGACGCGTTCGACCCATCCATCTTGGCTGTAGTCGATGGCATGGTCACAGCCGGCGGCGCGGGCGATCTCGCATTTTTCCGGCGAGCCTGCCGTGCCGATCACCAATGCGCCCAATGCCTTGGCCCAACGGCTCAGTATCTGGCCGACGCCACCGGCCGCGGCGTGGATCAGCACGATATCGCCGGGTTTGACCGCATAGGTCCGGTGCAGCAGATATTCGGCCGTCATGGCCTTGAAGAACACGGCGACGGCGGTGACGTCATCGACCCCGTCCGGAATGTGCGCCAGTTTGGTGGCGTCGACATTGCGGCGGTCGGTATAGGCGCCAACGCCGGCATTCATGTAGATGACCCGGTCACCCACGGCAAACCCGGTGACGCCGTCGCCGACGCTGTCGACGACGCCCGCCGCCTCGTGTCCGAGACCGGTCGGCAGCGGCAAGGGGTATTTGCCGGACCGTTGGTAGATATCGATGTAGTTGAAACCCACGGCGGTTTGCCGCAACTGCACTTCACCCGGCGCGGGCGGCGCGATGGACGCCTCTTTTAGTTGCAAAACATCGGTGCCGCCGAATGCGTCCAGTTGAATGAGGCGGCGAGTGATCGAAGCAGTAGCCATGGGGTCTCCGTCGTCAGAATGGGTTTTGGGATCAGCATAATTGATCGTGACGGCGCAGGGTCGAGTCACCGCCCGGCGTGGCGGCCCGTGCCCGCGTAAAATCCGCCTTCCATGCGATTCTCCGATCTAGACCAACGCCTCGCCGGCCTCGGCGCACAGCCCGTCCACCGCGGCCGGATCGTGCGCGTCTGGCTCAATGGTCAACCCCTCGATACCGGCACGCGGCGCCGACATGCCGATAACTTCCTGCCCTTGAGCGTGCGCGAGGCGGTGCCCGCGTTGACGGCCGAACTGGATGGGTTGGCCTGTATCCGCTCGGCGCACACAGGCAGCGATGGCTCGCGCCTGCTGGTCGGGCTGGCCGACGGGCAGATGATCGAAAGTGTGCTGCTGCCTCGCGATGGCTTGTGTGTGTCTACCCAGATCGGCTGCGCGGTAGGCTGTCGTTTCTGCATGACCGGCAAGAGCGGGTTGATCCGTCAGGTGACAAGCATGGAGATCCTTGCGCAGGTCGTGTTGGCGCGGCGGCTGCGTGCCGTGAAAAAAGTCGTGTTCATGGGCATGGGCGAGCCGGCGCACAATCTCGACAACGTGCTCGAGGCGATCGACCTGCTCGGCACCGAAGGCAATATCGGCTACAAGAACCTGGTGTTTTCGACGGTGGGCGACATGCGCGTGTTCGACGCGTTGCCGCGGCAGCGCGTCAAGCCGGCGCTGGCGCTGTCGCTGCATTCGACCAAGGCCGAGCTGCGCGCGCATCTGCTGCCGCGCGCCCCCAAGATCGCGCCGGACGAACTGGTCGAGCTGGGCGAGCGTTATGCCCGCGACATGGGCTATCCGATCCAGTATCAGTGGACGCTGCTCAAGGGTGTCAACGACGGCGACGACGAGCTCGATGGCATCGTGCGGCTGCTCAAGGGCAAGTACGGCGTGCTCAACGTGATTCCGTTCAACAGCCTGGAAGGCGACGATTACCAGCGTCCGGACACCGAGCGCATTCACGACATCGTGCGGCAGCTGCATCGCCGTGGTGTGTTGACCAAGGTTCGCAACAGCGCCGGCCAGGATGTGGATGCCGGCTGCGGCCAGTTGCGCGCGCGTGCGGTGGGGGCCGAGCAGGTGGTGGCGTTGCGGCGCGTGCGCGCTGGCTAAGCCCTGGCTGCGCTGACCAGGCCGTCCCAATCGTCTGGCGGGTTGCCTTTCTCGAGCATCTTGCGAAAGACAAACCATCACCCCCCGTTAAACCGAGCCCCCGTCAGCCGCGCCGAGACCTCCCACAGTTTCGCGCTGGCCCCGACATCCAGCGCCTGCGCGGGAATCCTGACGACCACCGGGTATCCGCGCGTCTCGCCCAGCCGGTCCGGCCCGTAATAGGCGCCGCCACGCGCCTGCGGCGAGGTTGCGGCGTGCAGCGTGGGCAAGGCCCCCTGCGCGGCGGGCTGGAACAGAAACCACAGGTAGCGGCGCGCCAGGCCCGCGGCGCTGCGCGCGCCGGCGCCGTTGGGCAGCAGATCGGTGCGCGAGACGCCTGGATGGGCTGCGAGGCTCTGGAGGCCCCAACCCTCCGCGTCGCTGCGGCGTTGCAGTTCGAGTGCGAACATCAGGCAGGCCAGTTTCGACTGCGCATACGCCGTCATCGGTTTGTAGACCCGTTCGGACTGCAGGTTGGCGAAGTCGATCGCGCCGCTGCGCGCGGCGATGCTGGATAGCGTGACGACGCGCGGCTGGATGCCCTGGCGCAGCAGTGGCAGCAACTGGGCCGTCAACGCAAAATGTCCGAGATGGTTGGTGCCCAGTTGCAGCTCGAAGCCATCGGCGGTGAGCCGCCGTTGCGGCGGCGTCATGACGCCGGCGTTGTTGATGAGCAGATCCAGCCGCGGCAGCGCCGTGCGCAGCCGCTGGCCGAAGGCGTGGACCGACGCGAGGTCGGCCAGGTCGAGCGCTTCGAAGGCGACGCGGGCGCGCGGCACGTTGGCAAGAATGCGGCTGACCGCGCTGGCGCCCTTTGCGCGATCGCGGCCGGCGATGATGACGCTGGCGCCGGCGCGTGCCAGCGCCAGCGCGGTCTCGAGGCCCAGTCCACCGGTGCCGGTGACGAGCGCCTGGCGGCCGCTTTGCAGCGGGATGTCCGATGCGGTCCAATCGTGCATGATGCCTGATGTCCCGTTGGGTTTAGTCATGGTCGATCAACCGCCTTGCGTCGGAAAACGCGTGCCGGTAGCCTGCTCGGTGATCTGCCACAGGCGGGCCGCCGCCTGCGCGTCGCGCGCCTCTGCCGGCACGGTCGCCAGGCCCAGCGGACCCGCCATTTCGTTCGGGCCGGTCGGGCCGTAGTACGCCCCGCCTTGCGCCTCGGGGGCGGTGGCCGCGTACAGCGTGGGCACGGCGCCCTGGGCCGCCGTCTGCAGCTTGTCGCGCATCGCCGACCACTGGCGGCCTTGCTCGCTGTCCAGGCCCGGCCCCCGTGCGACCAGCTCGGTGACCGCGACGCCCGGATGGGCCGCGATGCTGCGGATGCCCCAGCCGTTGGCGTCGCTGCGTCGTTGCAGTTCGAGCGCGAACATCAGGCAGGCCAGTTTCGACTGGGCATAGGCGCCATAAGGGTCATAGGCCTGGGTCGATTGCAAGTCGGCGAAGTTGATGCGGCCGCGCAGCGCCGCGACGCTGGACAAGGTGACGACCCGCGGCGCATCGCTGTTGCGCAGCAGCGGCAGCAGCTCGGCAGTCAGCACATGATGGCCCGCATAGTTGGTGGCGAACTGCATCTCGAGGCCGTCGGCCGACGTGCCGCGCTCGGGCGGCGCCATGATGGCGGCGTTGTTGATGAGCACGTCGATGCGCGACAGCGTGTCGTTCAGGCGCCGGGCCAGCGCGCGCACCGACGAGAGGTCGGACAGGTCGACCGGTTCGAACTGCACCTTGGCATCGGGCGTCTGCTGGCGGATGCGGTCGATCGCCTCCTGTCCGCGTTGCGGGTTGCGCGCGACGATGATCACCTGGGCGCCGGCGTCGGCCAGCGTCTTGGCGTCCTCGAAGCCCATGCCGCTGGTGCCGCCGGTGATGACGACGATGCGCTCGGTCTGCGGCGGGATGTCGGTGATGCGCCAGTCGGGCTTGGGCGCGGTCTGCGCCAGCGCGGTGCCGGCGCTCAGCGCAGCGGTCAGCAACATGGCGCCGGCGCCCGGTGCGACGGTCGACAGCGTGGCGCTGGCGTTCATCGCGCCGGTCTGCAGCAGGGCGCCGAGCGCGCGGACGGATCCGCGCCAGCCAGCGCGGGTGTCATTCAACAGTGAGGTGTGCTTCATCGGTCTATTCCCATGATGGGTTGGAGAAGTGCGCGTCGGCGGCTCGAACGGAGCTTCCGGAGCGCGCGGAGATAAGGAGCTATCAAGCAGGCCGGGCCGACCTGTCGTGCATGCGTCCTAGCCACAGACCCAGCACGGCCCAGACCAGCGCCAGCGGCAGCACCACGCCGATCAGGCCGCCCATGGCCAGGCCCAGTCGGCCAAGCAAGCCCTCGGCCTGTGCGCCGAGCACATCGCCCGAGCGGTAGACGAAGGTGTCGATGACCGCCTTGGCCTTGTATTTGTCTTCGCGGCTGACCACCGTGAACAGCGCCTCGCGGGCCGGGCGGGTGATGCCGCGTTGCACGGCGCGGTTGGCGGCTTCGAGCAGGATCAGCACGACGAACGAGCCATAGATCGCCAGGCCGGCGAAGCCGATCACGGTGGCCAGCGGCAGCACCGCCAGCGCCACGCCCAGGCCGAAGCGCCGGATGATCTTGCCGGTCAGCGTGAGCTGCAGCCCCAGCACCGCGAGCTGCGTCCACATGTCCAGGCTGCCGAACATCGCGGCGCGGGTGTCGACGTCGTCGGTGACGGCGGCGACCATCTGCAGCCGGGTGAAATAGACCAGCGTCGCGACCAGGGTCATCAGCAGCACGTAGATGGCCATGCCGCTCAGGTAACGCGAGCGCAACACCGCGCGCAGGCCGGCCCAGGCACTGCCGCCGATGCGCTGCTCCGGGTCCGGGCGCGGCGGGGCATCGGCCTGGCCGCGATCCGGCGTCACATGCACCAGCCGCCACGCCATCGTCAGCGCCAGCAGCAAGAAGCCGCCGGCGACGAGCAACAGGCTGGGCGTGCCCAGCGGCCGCGCCAGCTGCGAGGTGAGCCAAGGCCCGAAGATCGCGCCCAGCGTGCCGCCGGCCGAGATCAGCGCGAAGAAGCGTTGGGCCTGCTCGCTGGTGTAGCGGTCGGCCAGCAAGGCCCAGAACACCATCGTGACGAACAGGTTGAAGACGCTGAACCAGACGAAGAACACCTGGCCGCTGCGCTGGCCGACGGCTTCGGGCGCAAACGTGAGCAGCGCCCAGAAGCCGATCAGCGACAGCACGAAGAAGCCATAGGTGGCGCCGATGAATTGCAGGCGCCGGTAGCGGCTGACCAGCCAGCCGAACAGCGGGTTGACCGCCAGCGTCACCACGGCGGTGCCGATGAACAGCCAGCGGATGCTCTCGATGCCGCGCTCCATGCCGAGCGCATCGCGGGCAGGCCGCAGCAGCATCAGCGCCGTCAGCACAAAAAAGAAGAACAACGAGGCGGTCAGCACCGGGCCGACTTCGTCGCGGCGCAGGTTCAACAGCGCCAGCAACAGGCGCGGGCGGCGCGGCGGGGAAGGGTGGGGTGTCATCGATGGTTCCTAGACGACCTGCATGGCTTTGAAGATCGGTAGCTTGGCGCTCAGGAAGCGTTCGGCCAGTGGTTCGATGACGGCCAGGTTGTCCTGGCGCTGCTCGAGCCGAACGCCGTCCCTGAGCATGCGTTCGCCGACCGACTCGAGGAATTCCCAGACGTACGCGGACAGCGCGGCGGCGGTCGTGTGTCCCTGGTCCATCGCATCGAGAAACAGCAGGCAGATATGCGGCGCATGGATGGCGCCGCCGGTCACCGGCGAGGCCAGGCAGTCGCTGTCCTGCGCGATGACGGCGCGTTGGCGCATGTGCCGGTTGAAGCGCTGACAGCGTGCAACCTGCTCGGCGTCGGCCGCTTGCGCGGTGCAGACATGGCCCGCGCCGATCAGCAGGATCAACGATTCGATGACCTGTTCGACGCTGGCCTGCGACAGCGCGCCTTGCGCGCGCAGTTGCGGGATGGTCTGCGCGCCGTAGCCGCCGGCCGCGAAGGCCGACACGATCTGCTGCGGCACCTTGTCGTGCAGATGGATGCGGCCCAGCGGCAGCACGATCTCGGGCGGCATGTCGCTCTGGTGCGTGGTCAGCACGAAGCGCTGCCGCGACCAGCGTTGCACGCACTCGCCATGCGTGAGGCGGCGCGCGCCCTTGACGTAGACGTCGCAGCGGAACATCCGGTTGTTGAGGAAGTCCTTGGTGGTCTCCTTCAGCGTCTCATCGCCGATCTGGTTCAGGATCTCGCGACCCTGCGGCGTGAAACGGAACGGTTCGACGTTGTCGAGAAAGTCGGTCGGGCCGGCGTAGTTGAGCTTGGCCTGGGCGAACTGCGCCGAGACCTCGGCGAAGGTCGATATCCGCCAGTCGCTGTTGAGGTACTCGTGGGCGATGTAGCTGGCGTCGCGGCCGTCCAGCGAGTCCAGATGCTTGGCCAGCGCCGGCACGTCCTCGTAGAAGTCCGCGCCGGCCGCGAATACGTCCTTGGTGAACTGCACCGCCGCATGGATGCTGGCGTCGGGGCCGCGCAGCGAACCGGCGCGCTGCATGAACAGCGACATCAGCTGGCGCACCGGAAAGCGTGGTCCCCAGCCGGGATAGATGTTGTAGCTGACGTAGACGATGCCGCCGGTCCTGAGCTTGCGGCGGATCAGGTCGAGGATGACGGCCTGGTTGTCGGCCGAGATCCAGCTCCAGATGCCGTGCAGCGTGATGAAGTCGAACTCGGGCAGATCGGGGCGCGCCGCGAATTCCTTGAACGAGTCGTCGAACAGCCGCGCGTTTGCGCCGCTGGCCCGGGCCAGGTCGAGGGCGCTGCTTGCGTGCGCGGGATTGAAGTCGGTGCCCCAGTAGCTGCCGTGGCTGGCCGCGGCATGGCAGGCGACCGACATGCCCTGGCCGTAGCCCAGCTCGAGGTAGTTGAAGCCGTCGTCGCCCGGCGGCTCGTAACCGGCGGCCAGCGCGGTGAGCCGCAGCATCGCCGGATTGAGCTGCCGGTAGTAGCCGCGGGTGTAGTGGATGTCGGTGAAATAACCTTCGGACCAGTTCATGGCGTCTTGTCGGGAAGAGGAGGGAGCTTTGCGCGGGGCCGTCGAACGACGCCGCGCAGCGGGGTTTGATCGGCAGTGTCTGGCGCCGTGATTAAGTTGTGTTTAAGGCGGCGCGGCGCTTTTTTCCTGCCAGCTGGCTGACCCGAAAAAGACAGTTTCGGTGCGTTAATCTCGGCTTAATCCGCGCGTTGGAACATTGCCGGCCACATACTCTTGACCGTCATGCCATCCATGGACGCGATCCTTCTTGTCGAAGACGATCTGATGCTCGGCCAGGCCTTGACCGCGGCGCTGGGCCAGGAGGGCTGGCGCGTGGTCCACTGCGAGGACGTCGCGTCGGCCCGCACCGTGCTGGTCGACCATGCCTTCGTCGCGGTGCTGCTCGATCTGGGGCTGCCGCGCGGCTCCGGGCTCGAGGTGCTGGCGACGATGCGGTCGCGCTACGATCCGACCCCGGTGCTGATCATCACCGCGCGCGACCAGCTCAGCGATCGGGTCCGCGGGCTCGACGCCGGCGCCGACGACTACATCGTCAAACCCTTCCAGCGTGACGAGATGCTGGCGCGGCTGCGGGCGGTGCTGCGGCGCAGCCGCGGCGTGGTGACGCCGGTGCTGCGCTGGCGCGACGTCGAGATCGATCCGGCGGCGCGCACGGTGACGCGCGAGGGACGGCGGGTGACGCTCAGCGCCAACGAGTTCCGCATCCTGCTGGCGCTGTTCGAATCGCGTGGCCGCGTGCTCAGCCGCGACCAGTTGCACGACCGGCTCTATGGCGACGATGCCGAGGTCAACAGCAATACGGTGGCGGTCTTCGTGCACCAGCTGCGCCGCAAGCTTGGCGATGGCGTGGTGCTGACCGAACATGGCTTTGGCTACCGCGCCGGGGACGACGACTGATGCGCTCGTTACGCACCCGCCTGCTGGTTGCGCTGGCGACCGTGCTGCTGACCGCCTGGGCCGGCTGGTTCGCGTTCCAGTACCTGGCGCTGTCGGCCCAGCAGGGCGGGGCCGCCGACCTGATGCTGCGCAAGGGCGCCGAGCAGATCCTGCAATCCTTGCCCGCCGACATCGCGACGGCGGGTCAGCAGCGCCAGTTCGTGGTGCGCGGTGAGACCTCGCCGCCGGGCGGCAAGTTCGATGCGCTGGGCTTCCAGGTCTGGGAGCACGGCACCGGCCGGCGCCTGATGTCGTCGCGGCTGGCGCCCGAGCACGCGATCGCACCGGCGTTCGTGGACGGCTACGCCGACACCCGGGTCGCCGGCGCGCCGTGGCGTGTCTATTCGATCAGCGACGCGGATGGCAAGGTGCAGGTGCAGGTCGGCTTGCCGACCTCGGCGATGCGCACCGAGTTCCTGCGCTGGCTGCGCATCGGCCTGGGCACCGCGCTGATCATGCTGGTCTGTATCGGCGTCGCGATCTGGCTGGTGATCCACTGGTCGCTGCGGCCGGTGCTGCGGGTCAGCGCGGCGCTGGATGCACGCACGCCGCTCGATCTGGCGCCGCTGCCCGAAAGCGGCTTGCCCGACGAGTTGACGCCGCTGGTGCGCGCCTTCAACCAGTTGATGGGCCGGCTGGCGCATGCCTTGCAACACGAGCGTAATTTTCTCAGCGAAGCCGCGCACGAGCTGCGCACGCCGCTGGCCGCGCTGCTCGCGCAGGCGCAGGTGCTGCAGCATGCCGGCAACGCCGACGAGGCGCGCGTGGCGCTGGACCGGCTGGTGTTTGGCATCGAGCGCACCTCGCGGCTGGCGCAGCAGTTGCTCGACGCGGCGCGGGTCGACAGCGGCGGCAGCCTGGCGCGTGCCAGCGATATCGACCTGGCGATGGTGGTCGGCATGGTGGCCGACGAGTTCGAACTGATCGCCCAGCGCGGCGGCCAGTCGATCGAGGTGGCGGGCGGACCGGCGCCGGTGCATGGCGATATCGACGATCTGGGCATCCTGATACGCAACCTGCTGGACAACGCGCTGCGCCACGGCGGGCCGGGCACCCGCGTGCGGCTCGAGACTGGCGTGGTCACCGAGGACGGCCAGCGTGACGTGACCTTGTGGGTCGCCGACGATGGCCCCGGCATCCCCGAGGCCGAGCATGCGCGCATCTTCGAACGTTTCTATCGGGTCGGCGGCCAGCAGCCCGCGCACGGCATCGGCATGGGGCTGTCGCTGGTCGAACGGGTGGTCGCCGCGCACGGCGGGCGCCTGCGCTGCGGCGCCGGGCTGGACGGACGGGGGTTCGGCGTGCGGATCAGCTTGCCGCCGTCGCGCGCTACCAGCGCATCGTCTGCGAAAACTCCACCAGCGCGCGCAAGGGGGCGGGCAGGTATCGGCGGCCCGGGTAGTACAGCGCCGGACCGCTGAAGCTGGGCCACCAGCCTTGCAGCACCGGCGTCAGCTCACCGCGCTCGAAGTACGGCCGCAACCAGTCCTCGAACAGATAGACCAGCCCCGCGCCCGCCACCGCCGCATCGACCGCCAGGTCGGCCGCCGCACCCAGGTTGACGATCAACGGGCCGTAGGGATCGACGGTGACGACCTTGCCCTGTTTTTCGAAGGTCCACGGCGGCAGCGCGCCGCTGGAGAAGCGCCCGCGCAGGCAGGCATGGCGCAGCAGGTCTTCGGGACGCCGGGGCCGCCCGTGGGCGGCCAGATAGGCCGGCGACGCCGCCAGCGCCATCCCTTGCCGGCGCGGTCCGATCGGAATCGCCACCATGTCCTGGTCCATGCCGTCGTCGTAGCGGATGCCCGCGTCGCAGCCGCTGCGCAACAGATCGACGAACTGATCCTCGACGATGACCTCGACCTGGATCTCGGGATAGGCGGCCAGGAAGGGTGGCAGGATGCGCGGCAGCACCAGCCGCGATGCCGCCATCGGTACGTTGAGCTTGAGCCTGCCCGCCGGCCGGTCGCGAAAGTGATTGGCGACGTCGAGCGCCGACTCGATCGCATTGAGCGCCGGGGTGAGCTGTTCGAGCAGGCGCTGCCCCGCCATCGTGGTCGAAACGCTGCGGGTCGTGCGATTGAGCAGCCGCAGCCCCAGCCGTGTCTCCAGCCGTCGTACCGCCTCGCTGAGCTGCGAGGCGCTGGCGCCGGTCTTGCGCGCGGCGCCGCGAAAGCCGCCGTGCGAGGCCACAGCGACGAAGGCATTGATCTCTTGCAGGTCGAACATGGCGCCCCCGCGACTGTGCGCGATTCCGCACAGGCTGTGCGATTGGCTGGAATTGTGGCACAGAGTCTGTCTGCTTAGACTGTCTTCCATACCCCCACCCGGAGCCGTCATGCAACAGACCTCACCCACCCCCCGCTATCGCCTCGGCGACCTTGACGTCAGCCGTGTCGGCTATGGCGCCATGCAACTGGCCGGCCCGCACGTGTTCGGGCCGCCCAAGGACAGGCAGCAGGCCATCGCGGTGCTGAAGGAGGCCATCGCGCTGGGCATCGATCACATCGATACCAGCGATTTCTATGGCCCGCACATCACCAACCAGCTGATCCGCGAGGCGCTGCATCCCTATCGCGACGACCTGGTGATCACCACCAAGGTGGGCGCGCGGCGCGGCGCGGATGCCTCGTGGATACCGGCGACGTCGCCGGCCGAGCTCGAGTCGGCCGTGCACGACAACCTGCGCAACCTCGGGCTGGACGTGATGGACGTGGTCAACCTGCGGCTGATGTTTGCTGTCGCCGGACCGGCCGAAGGCGATATCGAGCAGGCCATGACCACCATGGCCGAGCTGCAGCGCAAGGGCCTGCTGCGCCATATCGGCCTGAGCAATGCCACGGCCACGCAGCTGGCGCAGGCGCGCGCGATCGCGCCGATCGTGTGCGTGCAGAACCAATACAACGTGGCGCACCGCCATGACGACGCCATGATCGACAGCCTGGCGGCGGACGGCATCGCCTACGTGCCGTTCTTTCCGCTGGGCGGTTTCTCGCCCTTGCAGTCGGCCACGCTCGAGCGGGTGGCCGCCGATAGCGGCGCGACGACGATGCAGGTCGCGCTGGCCTGGCTGTTGCAGCGTTCGCCCAACATCCTGCTGATCCCGGGCACCTCGTCGCTGGCCCATCTGCGGCAGAACACCGCGGCGGGCGAGCTGACGCTGTCGGCCGAGGCGGTCGCGCAGCTGGATGGCATTGCCGCGTCCGGCGCCTGATGCGGCGGGGGCGCGGGTCGTCATCGGCGTGCTCTGCGCTTCAAGCCGGGCCGGCCGCCTGCGGGCCGGTGGCGCGCCTGCCGCCAAGCCCAGTCTGCTAGCCTAGCCACCATGACGACTTCGCCTACCTCCCTGACGCCGCCGGCCTCTGCAGCCGGCGCGATGTTCCCGCGTCTGGCCGCACCCCGCGCGCCGCGCATCGATCACTGGATCGAGCAGCTTGGGCGCCGCCGCAACGATCCCTACGCGTGGCTCAAGTTCATTCCGGCCCAGGGCACGCGCACGCTGGATACGCTGCCGGAACCGCTGCGCGAGCACCTGGCGGCCGAGATGGCCTACGCCGACAGCGTGCTGGCGCCGCTCGCACCGTTGGTCGAGCAGTTTCATCAGCGCATGCGCGAGCGCGCGCCGGAGATCGACGTGCCGTTGCCACGCACGTCGCACGGCTGGCATTACGACTTCAAGCTGCCGGCCGGCAGCGCGTACCGGCTGTTCACGCGCACGGGCGCCGACGGCCACGAGCAGCTGCTGTTCGACGAGGCCGAGCGGGCGCAGGGCCACGCCTACTATCGCGCGACCGGCCATCAGCACAGCCCCGACGATCGGTTTTTTGCCTGGGCCGAGGATGTCATCGGCGACGATCGACATCGGCTGTGCGTGCTGACGATAGACAGCGGCGAGATCCGCACGCTGGTGCCGGCCGACGCCTACGGGTACGGCGGCTTCACGTTCTCGGCGTCGTCCGAGCAGCTGTTCTGGATCTGGCGCGACGCGCACAGCCGGCCGACGCGGCTGTACCGCACGCCGCTCGACGGCGATGCGGCGGCGCTGGTCTACGAAGAGCACGATCCGGCCATGTTCATGCAGGTCTCGCGCACGGCGGCCGATGGCTACGTGGCCTTGCGGCTGGCCGGGCCCGATACCGCCGAGGTGCGCCTGATCGCGGCCGGCCACGAGACCGCGGCGCCGCGGCTGGTGCGGGCGCGCGAGCCGGGCGTGGCCTATTCGATCGACGAATGGGCCGGCGAGCTGCTGATGCTGACCGATGCCGACGGTGCGCTGGATCGCAAGCTGCTGTGCCTGGACCCGGCCAGCCTGACTTGCACGCGCGAGCTGGTGCCGCATCGCGCCGGGGTGCCGATCATTTCGATATTGCCGTTCGCCGGCACACTGGTGCGGCTCGAGCGCGACGATGGCCTGCACCGGCTGGTGCTGCGCCAGCGCGACGGGGGCGAGACCACGGTGGCCTTCGACGACCCGGCCTACGCCATCGAGCTGCTGGGCGGCCAGCAGTACGCTGCGCGCCAGGTGCGCATCGTGCATCAGACGCCGGCCAGCCCGCCGCGCTGGATCGACGTCGATCTGGCCACTGCCGGCTGCACCACGATCGGGCAGGAACAGCTGCGCGGCTACGACCCGGCCGCCTATCGGGTCGAACGCCTGCAGGCCGTCGCGCCCGATGGCGTGACGGTGCCGATCACGGTGCTGTCGCGGCGCGATCAGTCTGGCCCCGCGCCGCTGTTGCTGACCGGTTATGGTGCTTACGGCTATGCGAACGATGCACGCTTTTCGCTGCCGGCCACCGCCCTGGTCGACGCGGGTTTCCGTTACGCCATCGCCCACGTGCGTGGCGGCTCCGAGAAAGGCCGGCGCTGGTTTCTCGACGGACGCCGTTTTGCCAAGCGCAACTCGATGACCGACTTCATCGCCTGCGCGCGCCATCTGGTGCAAAGCGGTCATGCGCAGCCGGGCCGCATCGTCGCGCATGGCCTGTCGGCCGGCGGCCTGCTGGTCTGCGGCGCGATGAATCTCGAGCCGACGCTGTGGGCCGGCGTGATCGCGCAGGTACCGTTCGTGGACATGCTCAACACCATGAGCGATGCCGATCATCCGCTGGTGCCTTTGTTCCGGCCCGATTGGGGCGACCCGCTGGCCGATCCCGAGGCCTACGACTACATCGCGTCGATATCGCCCTACGAAAACGTGGCGGCGGCCGCCTATCCGCCGGTGCTGTGTACCGCGGGCCTGAAGGACGACCGGGTACCTTACTGGGAGCCAGCCAAGCTGCTGGCGAACATCCGCCATCACTCCCAGTCGGCCAATCCGGCAGTGCTGGTGCTGGACCCGGACAGCGGCCATCAAGCCAGCGGCGATCAGCACAGCCAGTTCGCCGAGGCGGCGCTGTTGTGGGCCTTCGCGCAGGCCTGCGTGGCGGCGTCGCCTGGTTAGCCGTCGGCGCGATCGCTAGCGCGGCGGCGCGCGCTGTCGGTGCTTGCGGTGAGGGGCGCGGCAGACGCCGCCTGCTCGCACCGCGCCAGCCGGAACGATCGCACCGCGCAGTACACCGACAGCGCCAGCGCCGGGATCGCCGTCACGGTGATGGCCTGCAGCAATTGGTGCTGGAAGACGTGGTCTGACAGTGTGCCGGCGATCAGCGGGCCGGCCGCCGAAAAGACCGACACGACGAAGCTCCAGACCGCGAAGCTGCGGGCGCGCAGCGTGGCCGGCGTCAGGTCCTGCAGCATCGTCGGCACCAGCGCATTGGCGGTGCAGGTGACGAACAGGAAGGCGCCGACGATCCAGAAGGCCCGCTCGAGCGCGGGCGCGCCGACCAGCAGCGCGGCGCATGGGATCGCCGCCAGCGCGCCGATCCCCATGATCAGCGGCCGCGCCGAGCGGCCGACATGCCGGCCCAGCCAGCGGTCGAGCAGGCCCGCCACCGGCAGGCAGCCGACGCTGGTGAGCAGCACGATCAGACCCATCGGCCGGCCGATGGCGGCGAGATCGGCATCGTAGCGGCGCTCGAGCGCCAGCGCGATCAGCTGGTTCAGCGCCTGCACCGCGATCATCAGGCAGCCGGCCACGCCGACGAACAGGCCGACCGCCTGCCAGCGCTGGCGCAGGAACACGCCCAGCGTGGCGCTCAGCCGCGGGTTGTCGGCGCTGGCGTGGCGGGGCGGATCGACGGTCAGCAGGCCCAGCAGCAGCAGGGGCCCGCCCGCCAGCGAAATCAGCAGAAAGCCCTTGCGCCACGGCTCGAGCGCCCACGGCAGCAGCGCGTCGGCGGTTGCGATGATCTCGCTGCCGAAATAGAAGCCGCTGCTGGCGCCGACCGCCATCAAGGCCGCGAAGCCGAGATTGGCCAGCACGCGGTCGCGCTCGGGCGCCAGGTCGGGGATCATCGAATACACCAGCGGGATCATCGCGAATTCGGTGATGCTGGCGGCCGAGCGGCCGACGAAGAACAGCGCGAAGTTCGGTGCGAAAGCGCTCAGCACCATCATCGCGGTCGAGGCCAGGATCAGGCATTGCAGCACCCGGCGGCGCGAGTAGCGATCGGCATAGCGCGCCAGCGGGATCGCCACCAGGCTGCCGACCAGCACGCCGGCCAGGCCCTGCAGCGCACCGAGCGCGGCGTCGCTGACGCCGAAGCTGGCCTGGATCGCCGACAGCGACAGGGCCTGCACACCCATGTCGCTCATCTGCGTGCCGGCGGTGATGCCTAGGAACACCACGGTGAACAGCGCGCGCGGTCCAGGCCGTGGGGCCGGCGCCTGCCGGGGGCGTGTGGCGGGAACTCATCGCGTAAAAAATCTGCCTTCGATCTGACCGGCACTACGCGACGGGCGGCGCAGCATCGCTGGTTCGTGCGGACCGGGCGGGCATCAGCCGCGATCCGTCGGGCTCCTAATAGTATTGCAATCGATTCTCGACTGCATTGACGGGTTTCGTCAGCCTGGCAGCGGCATCAACGTCCCGTGAACACCGGCTTGCGTTTGCCGGCGAAGGCCTCGACCGCCTCGGCGTGGTCGGCGGTCAGGTTGGCCAGGCATTCGTAGGCGATGCCGGCGTCCATGTGCGAATGCGCCAGCTGCCGCAAGGGGATGGTGTAGCCGGCCTTGGTCCAACGGATCGCCTTGGTGGCGCCGTGGCGCAGCTTGGCGACGATGGCCTCGACCTTCTGGTCCAGCTGCTCGGCCGGCACCGCGTGGCCGATGGCGCCCAGCGCGACGGCCTCGCTGGCGCCGAGCAGGTCGCCGGTCAGCAGCAGTTCGCGCGCGCGGCCATATCCGATCATCTGCGGCCACAGGAAGCCGCCGCCGTCGGCCGCGTTCAGGCCGACCTTGACGTGCGGGTCGCCGATGCGCGCGCGCTCGTCCATCACCGTGATGTCGCACAGCAGCGCCAGCGTGGCGCCCAGGCCCACCGCGTCGCCGTTGATGCGGCCGATGATCGGCGTCTCGCAGTCGAGCATCGAATAGACGATGCGCTTGGCTTCCCACGTGACCACCTCGAACTGCTCGGGGTCGCGGATCGCCTCGCGCATCCAGTCGATGTCGCCGCCGGCGCAGAAGGCCTTGCCGGCGCCGGTCAGCACGATGGCCTTGAGATCGCGCCGTTCGGCCAGGTCGATGAAGACCCGCGACAGCGCCGTATGCAGCGCGCCGTTGACGGCATTGAAGGCGGCCGGCCGGTCGATGGTCAGCCAGGCCACGTGGTCGCGGATGTCGAGTTTGAGTGCGTCGGTCATGTCGATGAAGTCCTCGGTATCGGAATGGTCGGTAAATGGGGCGTTCAGGCCAGCCGGCGCGGCGCGGGGTCCGCGTCGGGCGCGCACAGCGTCTGCCGCAGCGCGCGCTTGAGCACCTTGCCCATCGGGTTCTTGGGTAATTGGTCCAGTGCATACCAGCGTCGCGGCACCTGGTAGTCGGCCAGCGCGGCGCGGCAATGCGCGCGCAATGCATCGAGGTCGATCGGCTCTTGCTGCAGTACCAGGCAGGCGGCCAGGTCTTCGCCGAGCTCGTGGTGGGGCACGGCCACCACTGCCGCCTCGATCACGCCGGCGTAACGATGCAGCACGTCTTCGACCAGCGCCGAGGCGATCTTCGTGCCGCCGCGGTTGATCACGTCCTTCTTGCGGTCCAGAAACGTCAGGTCGCCGTCCTCATCGGCACGGACCACGTCGCCGGTACGCACCCAGCCTTGCTCGAAGGTCTGGCGGGTGGCGTCGTCGTTGCGGAAATAGCCCAGCGCCGCCGAGCGGCCGCGAAACAGCAGTTCGCCGGGTGTGCCGGGCGCCACCGGCTGGCCGTCTTCGTCGACGATCTTGAGCTGGCAGCCGGGCTGCGCCGCGCCGATGCTGCCCGGCTTGTGCTCGGCCAGCCAGGGGGGCAGATAGGTGCCGGCCGGGCCGGTCTCGGTCATGCCCCAGATGTGCACCTGATCGGCGCCGGGCAGTTGGTCGCGCATGCGCCAGACCAGTTCGGCCGGCATCGCCGCGCCGCCATAGGCCAGCCGACGCAGGCCGTCGAGCCGGTAGCCGCCGCGCGCGTACTCCTTGAACATGAAGTTCAGCACCGAGGGCACGCCGTGATAGACCGTGGTGGCTTCGCTCTCGATCAGGCGCAGCCGTTGGCCGTTGTCCGGCGAGGCCGACTCGAGCACCACCGCGGCGCCGGCCACCCAGGCGCCCATGCAGGCCAGGTTCAGCACCGAGCTGGTATAGATCGGCCAGGCGCCCTGGTACAGGTCGTCGGCATTCAGGCCGACCGCGGCGGCGATCGCGTAGCCGCAATAGAGCTGGCTGCGATGGCTGTGCACCACGGCCTTCGGGCTGCCGGTGGTGCCCGACGTGAACAGCAGCACGCTGGGCTGCTCGGCATCGGGCAGCGGCGGCAGGTCGGTCTGTGCGTCGGTGCTGTCGGCGGACGCCGGCAGATCCGGGTCCGGCCACGCGGTCTGGCCGTCGCGCGGCGCATCCAATACCAGCAGTGCCGCCGCCGGGCACAGCCGCGCCAGCCACTCGGCATGGGCCGCCAGCGTGACGATGTGGGTGGGCGCGATCAAGGCCAGGCCGTCCTGGGTTTCCGGACGGCCGGCACGCACATTGAAGGGCACCACCGCCGCGCCCAGCCGATAACAGCCCAGCGCCGTCAGCACCGCCTCGCGCATCGCGTCGTTGGACAGGTACAGCGCCAGCCGCTCGCCCGGCCGCAGGCCGAGCCGGGCCAGCGCGCCGGCCATGCTTTGCATGCGCTGCGCCAGCTGGCTGTAGCTGAGCCGCTCGCGGCCGCCGTCGTGGCGCGGCGCCGACAGCGC